>CAXBRX010000189.1:0-6859 GCA_963977835.1 uncultured Derxia sp. | reverse complement strand
CAGCTCGGCGGCTGGGCTTGGGCACTGGCCTGGCTCGCGGTCCTGGGCATGGCCGTGCGCGCTCCGGCTCAAGCCTTCGAAGCGCTCGAAGCCGGCAATGTGCTGGCCTCGATCTGCAGCGCCAATGGCGCACCGGCGCTCGATCAGAACAATGGCGATGCGCCAACTTCGGCGCGACATGCGTCGTGCTGGTGCTGTTCGCCGCAATCGGCCTTGCCGCCGTCCGCATCGGCAGCCCCGACCGACCAGATGCCGGCGACGCAACCGGTCGCCCTCTGGCGCATCGACGCGCCCACTCCCACCACGCCGCAAAAGCCGGCCTCCACCGGACCACCGTCCAACCTCGTTTGATGCCCCCTTCCCGATGATCGGCCGGCCTGTCCACCGATCGTCTTCGCATCACGACGAGGTGACCCATGCAATCGAATTTCTCCAGCGCCGCAGGCCAGTTGCCGGGCGCAATCGACACCCCCACGGCCGGATTGCCGAATCTGCGCGATCCGATGGTGCGGGCCCAACCGTTTGTCGCGATCGCACTCGCCTTCGCGATCCGCGAACAAAACGAGGCACGCGCCCAAGCATCGGCAAGCATCGAACGCGCGGCGCGCGTCCCGGAGCTCGCTTGGTAAACCCGCAGGCGTCGGTCTGACGCCCACCGAGCCCGCGCGCGATCAGGTCCTGGCCACCATCAGGCCCGGCCCCCAAGCGTGCGCGGGACTCACTTCCTCTCTGGAGAACTGCAATGAAACGACCGTTCCACGCTCTTCCCCTCGTGGCCATGCTGGCCGCTGGCGCGCTGGCGCCTCAAGCCGCCCAGGCTTGTTCCGTCTGCGGCTGCCTGCTCAACAGCGATTGGGCCAGCCAGGGCTACAAGGCCGATCCGGGCTGGTCGGCCGATCTGCGCTTCGACTTCAGCAATCAGACCCAGTTGCGCTCGGGCACGTCTTCCGTCGATCGCGGCAGCCTGCCCTTGCCCAACGAGGCCGAGATCCAGCGCTCGACCATCAACCGGGTCGGCACCCTGACCCTCGACTACGCCCAGGCCGGCGATTGGGGCCTGGCGATTGCGCTGCCCTACGCGGTGCGCACCCATGACACCTATGCCGAAGGCGATACCGATCTTTCGTATTCGCGCAGCGCCGCCCTGGGCGACGTCAAGCTCGTCGGCCGGTATCAAGGCTTTGCGCCCGACGGCAGTCTGGGCGTCTTGTTCGGCGTGAAATTGCCGACCGGGCGCACCGATGTCGCTTTCAGCAGCGGCCCGCAGCAAGGCGGCGGCGTCGACCGCGGCCTGCAGCCCGGCACCGGCACCACCGACTTGATCGTCGGCGCCTATCACTTCGGGCAGTACTCGGAAGACCTCGGGTATTTCGTGCAGGTCCAGCACCAACAGCCGCTCAACACGCACGACGAATTCAAGCCCAGCGCACAGACCACGCTGAGTGCTGGCATGAGATGGTCAGGCACGCATGGGTTCGACCCGGCGCTGCAGATCAGCCTGCGCCATGAAGGACGCGAATCGGGCGCGCAGGCCGATGTCGACAACAGCGGCGCGACCCTGGCCTATCTGAGCCCGGGGATCAACGCCCAGCTCGGCGCGCACACGAGCGCCTATGCCTATGTACAACTGCCGGTCTATCAGCGCGTCAACGGCCTGCAGCTCGAACCGCGCTACAACCTCACGCTCGGCCTGAACCAGCGGTTCTGACCGAGCGCGACGCGACGCGGCGTTCAGCCCAATTGGGCCACGGCCGCGATCGCGGCCACGCAGGCGTCGTGGCAAGCCTTGCATTCGGCGTGATGCTCGATGTGCGGCTTGCAGGCCGCGACGCAGGCCTGCATGACCGGCACCGATTGTTTGGCGAAGGTGCCGGTGGCGGCCGAGCCATAGCCGGCCAAGGTCGCAACCGCCTGGCAGACCGCGAGCGTGTCGAGCACATTGCGCTGGCATTCGGCCATCGAGGTGTCGCCCTGGGCGAGCAGCGTGTTGCAATGGACCACACAGGCCTGGCCTGCTTGCATGCACGTCTGGAACGCAGGGATCAAGGCGTCGAACTTGCGCGGCGCTGGGGCCGCCATGGCGCCATGCATGTGTTGATGCTGGGCCGAAGCACTCGCACTGAAAGCGGCCGCGGCGGCGGCAAGAACGAAATCTCTGCGTTGCATGATGGTGGGTCTCCCGATGGATGTGCGCTGCACTGAAGGACGCTGCACGCGCATGCTAATCGCATCGCGCGCAGGCGGCGATGGGGAAGCCACCTACCGCGCAGCCTGCTGCCGGCCGCGCTTCGGGTAGCATTGCGCGCCCAAACTTTCCCCCACGATCCAGTCAGAGGAATCCGCCATGAGCGACCGTATCGACAACGTCAGCGTCATCAAGCAAGCGAACGTCTACTTCGACGGCAAATGCGTGAGCCACAGCGTGGTGCTCGCCGACGGCAGCAAGAAGACGCTGGGCGTGATCCTGCCCTCGAAGTTGACCTTCAACACGGGCGCGCCCGAAACGATGGAATTGCTGGCCGGCCGCTGCCGCGTGACGCTGCCGGGTGCTGCGACCCAGGAGTTTTCAGGCGGTCAGGAATTCAAGGTGCCGGGCCAATCGAGCTTCGAGATCGAAACCCTCGAGACCTTGCATTACGTCTGCCATTTTGGCTGATGATTCGCGGCTGATTCGTCGCGGCACGGCGGCCGCGTCGTTCATTTGAACGGATCGACGAAGATCATCACACCGATCGCGACGAAGAACATGACCAAGGCGGCCCAGGCGGCCGCCAATGAACCGGTGGCGCCGACCAGCTCGGGCTTGTTGCTCAGGACCATCAGCAACAACAGCACCGCCAACACGGCCAGCAGGTACTTCTCACGGCGATTCAGCTCGATCCGAGACATAGATTCCGGTGGTCCGTCGACTCAACCCGGGCAGGGTAGCAGACCTCGCAGCGCCTGACACACGGGCGTTGCCCCGTATTCACGGGAGTGGCGCTCAGGACGCACCGAGCACGACGGGTTCGCGCTCAAGCGACACGCCGAACTGTTCGCGCACGGTGTCGACGATGGCTTGCGCCAACGCAAGCACTTCGCGGCCCGTCGCACCGCCGCGATTGACCAGCACCAGCGCCTGCTTTTCGTAGACGCCGGCATGGCCGAGCGTGCGGCCTTTCCAGCCGGCACGATCGATGAGCCAACCCGCGGCGAGCTTGTAGCGCCCGTCGGCCTGCACATGCGCAGGCAGATCGGGATGCTCGGCCTTGAGCGCCGCATACCGCGCGGCATCGACAACCGGGTTCTGAAAAAAACTGCCGGCATTGCCAAGCACCCGCCAATCGGGCAGCTTGCGCGTGCGGATGGCGATCACGGCCTCGCTGACGGCGCGCGGTGTCGGCGCATGCTGACCGCGGGCCTGCAATTCGTCGGCGAGTTCGCGGTAGCCGAGCACCGGCCGCCAATCGCGCGCAAGCCGCAAACACACCGAGACGATGACGTAGCGCCGCGCTTCATGCTTGAACACCGAATCGCGATAGGCGAACCGGCAATCGGCGTGGTTGAAGCTGCGCATGGCGCCGGTATCGAGATCGAAGGCTTCGAGCGATTCGAAGACATTCTCGAGTTCGACGCCGTAGGCGCCGATGTTCTGGACCGGCGCGGCGCCCACGGTGCCGGGAATCAGGCTGAGGTTCTCGAGGCCGCCCAAGCCTTGCGCGAGCGTCCATTGCACGAGGTCGTTCCAGACTTCGCCCGCGGCAGCGCGCACCCAGACATGGCTCGACGTTTCGCGTTCGACCTGCACGCCTTTGGTGAGCATGCGCAGGACGAGCGCATCGAGATCGCCGGCCAGCACGATGTTGCTGCCGCCGCCGAGCACGACCAGTGCATGCCCCGAAGCGCGCGCGGCCTGCAGATCGTCCGGGCCATGGACTTCGGCGTACCAGGCCGCGCGGGCACTGAGGCCGAAGGTGTTGAAGGCGGTGAGATCGACGTTCTGGCGCAATTGCATCGGCCGATTATAGAGACCGCGCGCTTTTCCCACCGGCAGCGCGCGCATAGAATGTGCGCGTCGCTCTCCTCCCATTCCTTTTGCATCATGCCTTCATTCGACATCGTCTCTGAAGCCAACATGGTCGAACTGCGCAACGCGCTCGACCAGACCAACAAGGAAATCTCCACGCGGTTCGATTTCAAAGGTTCCGACGCGCGCGTCGAACAAAAAGAACGTGAACTCACCGCCTATGCCGACAGCGATTTCCAGCTCGGCCAATTGCGCGATGTGCTCACGGGCAAGATGACCAAACGCGGCGTCGATGTGCGCTTCCTCGACCTCGGCAAGATCGAGAAGATCGGCGGCGACAAGGTCAAGCAGGTCATCAAGGTCAAGCAAGGCATCGAAAGCGATCTGGCCAAGAAGATCGTCAAGCACATCAAGGACAGCAAGCTCAAGGTCCAGGCCAGCATCCAGGGCGATGCGGTGCGGGTGTCGGGCGCCAAGCGCGACGATCTGCAATCGGCCATCGCCTTGCTCAAGCGCGACATCACCGAGCAGCCGCTCGCGTTCAACAACTTCCGCGACTGACGCGCTCGCCATGGGGCCCGATGCCTTGCAGCCGAGCATCTACGATGCGGTGCCGCCGATCCAGACCGTGCGCCTGCAGGAAATGCTGCGTCTGTCGCCGTTGTCGGCGGTGGAAATGTTCCACCCCAAGCTCGCGCGCCAGTTGTGCCTGATGTGGGGTTCGCCCGAGATGAACACCTTTCTCGGGCAGATCACGATGGCCGATGATCGGCCAAACAAGATTCAGCTCACCGGAGCTGAATTGACCGAACTGGCGACACTCGCCGCCATCCATGCAGACTTGGTGCCGCCGACCAGCGGCGTCTGGCATCAGCCCATGCGGCTTTAAACCGCGCCGCCCTTGCCCGTGATGCGGGCATAGGCCGAATGGTTGTGGATCGATTCGAAGTTCTCGACCTCGACATCGAATTGCGCAACGCGCGCATCCTGCTGGAGCACGCTGACCACATCGCGCACCAGATCCTCGACGAACTTCGGATTGTCGTAGGCCGCTTCGGTCACGTATTTTTCATCGACGCGCTTGAGCAAGCCGTACAACTCGCTCGACGCCGCGTCTTCGGCGATGCGGATCAATTGCTCGGGCGTCATTTCGGCGCCGAGCGTCACGCCGATCGTGACATGCGAGCGCTGGTTGTGCGCGCCGTAGTCCGAGATTTCCTTCGAGCACGGGCACAGGCTGGTCACCGGGACCACGACCTTGAGCGAGGTCTGCGCGGCGCCACCGGCGGTGCGCTCGACGACATAACCGACCTCGTAATCGAGCAGGCTTTTCACGCCCGACACCGGCGCGGCCTTCTCGACGAAATACGGCAGCTTGACCTCGATGCGACCGGCGGCAGCCTCGAGCTTGGCGAGCATGGCATCGAGCATCACCGGCAGGCTCTGGCTCGACAACGGCGCCTTGTGCGCGTCGAGCAGCGCGATGAAGCGCGACATGTGCGTGCCTTTTTGCTCGGCCGGCAAAGCCACCGTCATGGTGAATTCGGCCACCGAAGGCTGCACGCCCGAAGCGGTCGCCACCGTGACCGGATAGCGCACGCCCTTGATGCCGACTTGTTGAATGGGCAGACGCCGGGTGTCGGCGCTCGATTGCACGTCGGCGATGGGGGCCACCATGAAGTTCGGTTCTCGCGTGTTCATTTCAATGATTGACCACCAGTTTGGGGCCGTCGTTGCGGCCCAGCAGTTGGCCAAAGCGGCTGCGGACCGAATTGACGATGCCGGCCGCGTCCAGTCCGCACATGGCCAGCAGTACGGCGGGATCGCCGTGGTCGATAAATTGGTCCGGCAGCCCCAATTGCAACAAAGGCCGCACAAGTCCTGCGGAATTGAGCGCTTCGGCCACCGCGCTGCCGGCCCCGCCCATCAAGGCACCTTCTTCGACCGTCACGATGGCCTCATGGTTCGCGGCCAGTTCGAGCAGCAAGGCGGTGTCGAGCGGCTTGACGAAACGCATGTTGACCATGGTCGCGTCCAGGGTTTGCGCAGCGTCGAGCGCGGGCGCCACCATGCTGCCGAAGGCCAGCACGGCGATCTTTTGTCCACGCCGGCGCACCTCGGCCTTGCCGAACGGCACGCCGACGAGTTCAGGCTGCAAGGCCGCCCCGACGCCGCTGCCGCGCGGATAGCGCACCGCGGCCGGGCCGCCGAGCTGATAGGCCGTGCAGAGCATCCGGCGGCACTCGTCCTCGTCGGCCGGACAGGCCAGCGACAGGGTGTCGTCGCTCAGCGTCACCACGTCGTCGGTGGGCGCTGTCGTGTCCGGTGCGCGAACCGGTGGCTCCCGGTCCTCCACCACCGACGTCGCTCCGTCCATGAGCGTGCGGTAGGCGTCGATGAGGGCGCGCGTTGCCGCCGGTGCAAACAGCCTGACGCCGGGGCCGCATCAGCAGCAGCCGGTGCCGTTCACGCCGCACTTCTCGGGGGCGAGGCAGGCGGTGTGTTTCGTGCCGAGATAGAAGAGGATCCCGCCGGGCGTGATCTCCGCGTGCGAGCGCATCATGCGAGCCGCCGGGATCGACATCGGCGGGATCGAGTACATGATCGACGACCGCGACGGCACGCTCCTCTACGCCGACGTGTTCCGTCCCGAAACCACCGACAGGGTGCCGGTCATCCTCAACACCAGCGTCTATCAGAAGGACAAGCTGTGGGTGCCGCCGGCCGACCTCGAGGAAAAAGCCAATCCGTACATGAACTGGGAGACGGTGAACCCGGAATGGTGGTGCCCGCGCGGCTGCGCCTGCGTGCGCGTCGATTCGCGCGGCGCCGGCAAATCGCCGGGACGCTCGG
>CAXBRX010000188.1:0-6894 GCA_963977835.1 uncultured Derxia sp. | reverse complement strand
GTGGGCCCCGCTGAGCGTTCGGCCGCAGGCCGAGACGCGCGTTGGCCCGCCGCCGCGCAGCGCCCGCGCGACGATGCGTCCGCGTATCAAGAACTCCGCAGCACCAAAACACGAACAGCAGCAACGAGGAAGTGAACATGCAAACCACGACGCATGAAGGCATCGAAGAAAAGCTCTGGCGCATCGTCCAGCGCATCCTGTGCTGGGGCGTGCTGCTCTTTCTGGTTCTGCCGCTCCTGGTCATCGTGCCCTTGTCGTTCAACGAGGGCTCCTTCCTGCTCTACCCGATGACGGGCTTTTCGCTGCGCTGGTACCAGGAATTTTTCTCGTCGGCCGAATGGCTGCGCTCGGTGCGCAACAGCTTCATCGTCGCGCCCGCGGCCACGGTGATCGCGACCGTGCTCGGCACCATCGCCTCGATCGGCCTCACCCGCGCCAAGTTCCGCGGCAAGACCTTGCTGCAAGCCTTGATGCTCTCGCCGATGATCGTGCCGGTCATCATCGTTGCGGTCTCGACCTATCTGTACTTCCTGCCGCTCGGTCTGTCCGACGGCTTTTTCGGTCTCATCCTCGTGCATGCGGCGCTGGGTGCACCTTTCGTCGTCATCACCGTGTCGGCCACGCTCGAAGGCTTCGACCATCGGCTCGCGCAAGCGTCGGCGAGCCTCGGCGCCGGGCCGCTCACGACCTTCCACCGCGTGGTGCTTCCCGTGATTGCGCCGGGCGTGATCTCGGGCGCATTGTTCGCCTTTGCGAATTCCTTCGACGAAGTGGTCGTGACGCTCTTCCTCGCCGGTCCGCAGCAAGTGACCTTGCCGCGCCAGATGTTTGCCGGCATCCGCGAGAACATTTCGCCGACCATCGCGGCAGCGGCCACGCTGCTGCTGCTGTTTTCGATCGGTTTGCTGGCCACGCTGGAAACCCTGCGTCGCCGCGCCGAACGCATGCGCATGCAGCCCAGCCATTGAGCCGGGCGCAATCTCACAACACCGACAGGAGAGAACCACCATGGACATGAAGACCAGCCCGCTCGCGACGCTCGCCGACACCACGCTGCTCAAGACCGACGCTTTCATCAACGGCGCCTGGGTCGCGGGCGATGTGCGCTTCGCGGTGCATGACCCGGCCACCGGACTCAAACTCGCCGATGTCGCCGACCTCGGTGCCGCGCAAACGCAAGCCGCGATCGACGCCGCCAATGCCGCGCTGCCGGCCTGGCGCAGCAAGCCCGCGAAGGAACGCGCGGCGATCATGATGAAATGGTTCCATCTGCTGATGGCCAATGCCGACGATCTCGCGCGCATCATGACGGCCGAGCAAGGCAAGCCGCTGCCCGAAGCCAAGGGCGAAGTCGGCTACGGCGCGAGCTTCATCGAATGGTTTGCCGAAGAAGCCAAGCGCGTCTATGGCGAGACCATCCCGACCACCGACAACAACAAGCGCTTCCTGGTCCTCAAGCAAGCAATTGGCGTCTGCGCCGCGATCACGCCCTGGAACTTCCCGATCGCGATGATCACGCGCAAAATCGCGCCCGCGATCGCGGCCGGTTGCACAGTGGTCATCAAGCCGGCCGAACAAACGCCGTTGTCGGCGCTCGCGGTGGCCGAACTCGCGCAGCGCGCGGGCTTCCCGGCCGGCGTCATCAATGTGGTGACGGCCGATGCCGACCGTTCGATCGAAGTCGGCAAGCTGCTTTGCGACAGCGATGTGGTGCGCCATCTTTCCTTCACCGGCAGCACCGAGGTCGGCCGCATCCTGATGAAGCAATGCGCGCCCACGATCAAAAAGCTCGCGCTCGAACTCGGCGGCAACGCGCCTTTCATCGTGTTCGACGATGCCGACATCGACAGCGCGGTCGAAGGCGCTACGGTCAGCAAATACCGCAACGCGGGCCAGACCTGCGTCTGCGCCAACCGCTTCTATGTGCAAGACGGCATCTACGACCGTTTCGTCGAAAAACTCGCGGCCAAGGCGCAAGCCATCAAGGTCGGCAACGGCTTCGAGGCCGGCGTGAACCAAGGCCCGATGATCGACGGCCAGGCGATCGCCAAGGTGGAAGCCCATGTGGCCGACGCGCTGGCCAAGGGCGCCAAGCTGGTGGTCGGCGGTTCGCGCATCGGCGACCGTTTCTACACCCCGACCGTGCTGGCCGACGTGACGCCCGACATGCGCTGCTCGCGCGAAGAAACCTTCGGCCCGGTGGCGCCGGTGTTCCGCTTCAAGACTGAAGCCGATGCGATTGCATTGGCCAACAACACCGAATTCGGCCTGGCGAGCTATTTCTACAGCCGCGACATCGGCCGCATCTTCCGCGTGGCCGAAGCGCTCGAATACGGCATGGTGGGCATCAACACCGGCCTCATTTCGACCGCCGAAGTGCCGTTCGGCGGGGTCAAACAATCGGGTCTGGGCCGCGAAGGCGCCCACCATGGCATGGACGATTACGTCGAGGTGAAGTACCTCTGCCTGGGCGACATCCAGAAGTAACCTAGTTGTTTTGTCGGGAACCCGGCGCCGCGGCGCCGGGTGATCGGTGTGACGCAGCCCCCACGGGTCGCGGCGAATTTGCGCTGCCGCAAAGTGGCGGGCTGGCGCTCGTGCAAGGCTGCGGGCCCCTCCTCCTCCCGCAACCATAAAACGACACCGAGACCATGTCCTCCAATTCGCGCATCCTCAATGCCGCCATGCGCGGCAAAGTCATGTCGGCCGAGCAGGCCGCGGCCCTGATTCCCTCCGGCGTCAACGTCGGCATGAGCGGATTCACCGGCGCCGGCTATCCCAAGGTGGTTCCCGCCGAACTGGCCAAGCGCATCATGGATGCGAACCTGAACGGCAAAAAATTCAAGATCGGCGTCTGGACCGGCGCGTCGACCGCGCCTGAACTCGACGGCGCTTTGGCGATGGTCGACGGCGTCGAAATGCGCCTGCCCTACCAATCGGACCCGACCTGCCGCAAGCGCATCAACGCGGGCGAGATGGAATACATCGACATCCATCTGTCGCACGTCGCGCAATTCGTCTGGTTCGGCTTCCTCGGCAAGCTCGACATCGCGGTCGTGGAAGTGGCCGGCATTCTCGAAGACGGGCGCCTGATCCCGTCGTCTTCGGTCGGCAACAACAAGACCTGGCTCGACCAGGCCGACAAGATCATCCTCGAAGTGAATTCGTGGCAGAACCCCGCCCTCGAGGGCATGCACGACATTTACTACGGCACCGCGCTGCCGCCGCACCGCATGCCGATCCCGCTGATCAAGCCGCAGGATCGCATCGGCGAACCGTATTACCGCGTCGACCCGAACAAGATCATCGGCATCGTTGAAACCAACAAAGCCGACCGCAACTCGGCCTTCAGCCCGCCGGATGAAAACTCGCGCTTGATCGCCGGCCACATCCTCGAATTCCTGCAGCATGAGGTGAAGAAAGGCCGCATTCCGAAGGAATTGCTGCCGCTGCAATCGGGCGTGGGCAATGTGGCGAACGCCGTCATGGCCGGCCTCGAACAAGGTCCGTTCGAGAACCTGACCGCGTACACCGAAGTGCTGCAAGACGGCATGCTCGACCTCATCAAATCGGGCAAGCTGACCTGCGCCTCGGCCACCGCGTTCTCGCTCTCGCCCAACGCACTGACCGAACTCAACGCCGACCTCGGCCGTTACCGCGACAAGATCATCCTGCGTCCGCAGGAAATCTCGAACCACCCCGAAGTCATCCGCCGCCTGGGCGTCATCTCGATGAACGGCCTGATCGAAGCCGACATCTACGGCAATGTGAACTCGACCCACATCATGGGCACGAGCATCATGAACGGCATCGGCGGCTCGGGCGATTTCGCGCGCAATGCCTTCATCTCGATCTTCATGACCCCGTCGTCGGCCAAGGGCGGCACGGTCTCGTGCATCGTGCCGATGGCCTCGCACGTCGACCACACCGAGCACGATGTGCAAGTCATCGTGACCGAACAAGGCCTGGCCGATCTGCGCGGCCTGAGCCCGAAGAAGCGCGCCAAGGTCATCATCGAGAATTGCGCCCACCCGAACTTCAAGCCGGCGCTGCAGGAATATTTCGACCGCGCGATGCGCTATTCGCCCGGCCGTCATACCCCGCATCTGCTCGACGAAGCCTTCACCTTCCTGCCCAACTGGATGGCGAACAAGGCCGCGCGCGAAGCCTGGCGCGACGACGCGCTGGTGCAAGCCGACGCCTGGAAGAAGTAAGCCGCACCGCGGGACGACGAAAGGCTGCGGTATCATCCGCAGCACTTTCGCGGGCGTCGTTCAATGGCAGGACCTGAGCTTCCCAAGCTCAAGACGTGGGTTCGATTCCCATCGCCCGCTCCAAACAAAAGAGGGCCGCCGCGTGCGGCCCTCTGCATTTGCAGCGCCGCGGTGCGATCATGGGCCCATGGTTGCCTCCACCCCGACCGGACTGACCGACGCGCAAGCCCGCGCACGGCTGGCGCAGGACGGCCCGAACGAACTCCCGAGCGCCCGTCCGCGCAACTTCGCGCGCATCGTGCTCGATGTGATGCGCGAGCCGATGTTGTTGCTGCTGGTCGGCTGCGGCGCGATCTACCTGCTGCTCGGCGAAACGCGTGAAGCCTGGGTGTTGATCGCCTTCGTGCTGGTGGTCATCGGCATCGAACTCTACGAAACCCGCAAGACCGAACGCGCGCTCGACGCCTTGCGCGACTTGTCGAGCCCGCGCGCCCTGGTCGTGCGCGACGGGCAACGCAAACGCATCGCCGGCCGTGAGGTGGTGCAGGGCGATCTGGTGGTGCTCAGCGAAGGCGACCGCGTGGCGGCGGACGGCGTGCTCGTCGATGCCGTCAGCCTGCAACTCGACGAATCCTTGCTGACCGGCGAATCGGTCCCGGTCCGCAAACGCGCGCTCGCCGCGGGCGAATCCGCGCCCACGCAAACAGCCCCCGGCGGCGACGACACGCCGATGGTGTTTTCGGGCACCCTGGTCGTGCGCGGCACGGCGCTCCTGCAGGTGACGGCAACCGGCGCGCGCACCGCGCTCGGTGCGATCGGCCGCGCGCTCGCGACCATCGAAGAAGCGCCTTCGTCCTTGCAGCGCGAAACCAATGCGCTGGTGCGCCGCATGGGCGTCATCGCCCTCGCATTCAGTCTGCTCGTGGTGTTGATCATGGGTTGGCAACGCGGGCAATGGCTGCAAGGCGTCCTGTCGGGCCTGGCGGTCGCGATGTCCTTGCTGCCCGAGGAATTTCCGGTCGTGCTCACGATCTTCCTCGCGCTCGGAGCCTGGCGCATGTCGCGCCGGCATGTGCTCGCGCGGCGCACCTCGACGATCGAAACCCTGGGCGCGGCCACCGTGCTTTGCGTCGACAAGACCGGCACGCTGACCGAGAACCGGATGACGCTCGCCTGTCTGATCGCGCCCGACGGCACGCTGTTCGACGCGCGCGCCGACGCTGCCCAGCCGCCCGAAGCCTTTCATGCCTTGCTCGAACACGCCGTGCTTGCCTCGCATCGCGACCCGTTCGATCCGATGGACAAAGCCATCCGGGCGCTGGGCGTGGAGCGCCTCGGCGGCACCGAACACCTGCACGACGACTGGGAAATGCTGCGCGAATATCCGCTCACCCCCGAGTTGCTCGCAATCTCGCAGGCCTGGCGCGGCCGGCGCGATGCGGCCGTGGTGATCGCCGCCAAAGGCGCCCCCGAAGCGATCGCCGATCTATGCCATCTCGACGACGCCACGCGCACACACCTGCTGGCCCTGGCGCGACGGCACGCCGATCATGGCCTGCGTTTGCTCGGCGTGGCACGCGGTCGGATCGCCGACGCCGATCACCTGCCCGCCATCGCGCATGATTGCCCGTTCGAATGGCTCGGTCTGGTCGGTCTGCTCGACCCGGTGCGTGCCGATGTGCCGGCCGCGGTGCGCCAATGCCGTGCTGCCGGCATCCGGGTGGTGATGATCACCGGCGACTATCCGGCCACCGCGAGCGCGATCGCGCGCGAAGCCGGACTCGATACACCCGAAGCCGTCATCACCGGCCCCGAACTCGATGCGCTCGACGATGCGCAGCTCGACGCACGCATCGCCGGTTGCACGGTGTTCGCGCGTGCGGTGCCCGACCACAAGCTGCGTCTGGTGCGCGCCTTGCAGCGCCGCGGCGAAGTGGTCGCGATGACCGGCGATGGCGTCAACGATGCGCCCGCCTTGCGCGCCGCCGACATCGGGGTGGCGATGGGCGCGCGCGGCACCGACGTGGCGCGCGAAGCCGCATCGCTGGTGCTGGTCGACGATGCCTTTGAATCGATCGTGCATGCGGTCAGCGCGGGCCGGCGCATCTTCGACAACCTGCGCAAGGCCATGGGTTATGTGGTCGCGGTGCATCTGCTGATCGCAGCGACCACCTTCTTGCCGCTGGCGCTGGGCGCGCCGATGGTGCTGATGCCGGCACACATCGCGTTTCTCGAATTGATCATCGATCCGGCCTGCACCGTGGTGTTCGAGGCCGAACCCGGCGAGCGCTCATTGATGCAACGTGCGCCGCGCGACCGCTCGGAGCGCTTGATGGATGGCAGCGCGCTCGGAGGCTTCTTGCTGCAAGGCGGCGTCGCCTTCGTGTTGGTGGCGCTGACCTGGGGCGCGGCGCGTTGGGCCGATTGGTCGGAAGGGGCGGTACGCGGCGCCACCTTTGCCGCCCTGGTGCTGGGCAATCTGGCGCTCATCGTCTACGGCTGCCGCACCAGCGTGCGCGCCCAATGGCGGTCGTGGTTCGCGCATGGCGCGCGAGCACGCAACCCGGCCTTGCCCTGGGTGCTGCTCGGCGCCAGCGCCGGGCTGGCGTTGGTGCTCGGCGTACCGTGGTTGCGGCTGGTGTTTCACTTCGGCTGAAGCTTGCGCGGACATCCTGGCCGG
>CAXBRX010000187.1:0-6901 GCA_963977835.1 uncultured Derxia sp. | reverse complement strand
GGAGGCGCGTGCCGGTCGCAGCGCCGAGGCCGATGCCTGGCTCGCGCAATGGGGCGCGCAATGGAGCGCGGCCGCCGTGCCGGCGCGCGCGGCCTATCTGATCGTCAAGGCGGACGGCCGCAGCGTCGTTCATCTGGTCCCGGGCCGCCCGGCGCCCGATGCCGCCGCCTTGCTCATCGGGCTCGACGCCGCCATCGAGCCGACACGGATCCGGCAGGTCGCCACCGATCTGGTGCTCGAAACCCATCGCAGCGTGCGCGATGCCAAGGGCAATCCGGTCGAATTGTTCGCCGGGATGCGCCTGGGCAATGAGGACTTCGCCTTTGTCGCGGCGCCCGGCTATGTCGAACACGCTTCACTCAATGGCGTGAGCCTGCTCGACGGCAATTTCGCCGCCGATGCCCAGACGGTGACGCATGGCGACGAGTTTGCCGGTGCGCCCATCCGCGTGAGCGTCGCGGTGCGCCAGGACGCCCGGGGCAGCGCCGGCCTGATCTGGCTTGCATTGGCACTGGCCGCCGTGATGGCGAGCGCATGGTTTGCGTTGCATACCCATCTGGTGCTGCCGTTGCGCCGCATGACGACTTCGGTGCGCGCCGTGATCGCCCGATTCGACGGCGCGCAAGCGCCCATCGTCGGCGCGAACGAACTCGACACCCTGGCGCATGCCATCCGCGCCGAGCAGGACACTTTGTTTGCGCATGCGCGGCTGCTCGCGCGTGCGCATCAAGACGAGATCCACACCAGCATCGAGCTGCAGCGGCAGGTGGCGATGATGCGTCTGCTCGAATCCCTGGCCGAAGCCGCCAACACCTACGACGATGCGGGCGTCGCCTTGCGTTGCGGCATCGATCGCATCGGCCAATGGCTGGGCTGGCCGCTCGGGCGCGCGGTCTACACGCGGCGCGTGGGCGCGCAGACGGTGAGCACATCGCACTGGTATGTGCAGGATCAATTGCGCTATCGCGCCTTCATCGATGCGACCGAGGCCCAGCGCGGGCCCGACGGCGAACAGGCCTTCATCGGCGCCGCGGTGGCCGCGCGCGAATCGGTCTGGTTCGAGGACGTGGCGACGATCGACGGCTGGGCGCGCCGCGCCGTGGCGGTCGACGCCGGATTGCGCAGCGCCTTCGTGATCCCCATCCGCGCCGGCGACGAGTTGGTGGCCTGCATCGAGTTCTTCTGCGATCGGGTGGTCGAACCCGATGCCACCATGCGCGAGATCGCCGGGGTGGTCGCGCAACAGTTGTCGCATGCGGCGGCGCGCCAGATCCAGGCCGAGCAATTGCGCGCGGCGAAGGAAGCCGCCGAGAGCGCGAATCAGGCCAAGAGCCAGTTTCTGGCCAACATGAGTCATGAGATCCGCACGCCGATGAACGGCGTGCTCGGCATGACTGAACTGCTGTTGTCGACCGAACTCGATGAACGGCAACGCCGGTTTGCCGATACGGTCTATCGGTCCGGCGAGGCCTTGCTCGACATCATCAACGAGATCCTCGACTTCTCGAAGATCGAGGCCGGCAAGCTGCAGATCGAAGCGCTCGAATTCAATCCGCGCCAATTGGTCGAGGACACGGTCGAGTTGCTCGCGCCGCGCGCACATCAGAAGAAGCTCGAACTCATCTGCGACATCGCGTCGGGCGTGCCGACGCTGATGCTCGGCGATGCCGGGCGGGTGCGCCAGGTGCTCATCAACCTCGCGGGCAATGCGATCAAGTTCACCGAGTCCGGCGAAGTGGCGGTGCGTCTGGAAGCCTTGTCCATGCCGCAGCCGTGCGCCGATGCGTCGGCCACCGAAGGGCCGCGCGAGCGCCGCATGCTGCGACTGACGGTCAGCGACACCGGCATCGGCATGAGTGCCGAAACCCTCGGTCGGTTGTTCAAGGCCTTCGAGCAGGATGCCAATGGCATCGCGCGGCGTTATGGCGGGACCGGGCTCGGCTTGGCCATCTCCAAGCAATTGGTGCAGATGATGGGCGGCGACATCCAGGTCGTCAGCGAACCCGGGGTCGGCTCGCGCTTCATGGTCGATCTGCCATTGCCCCTGGTCGAGGAGGCCGACGAGACGCCGGTCGAGCGCAGCGTGGCGGGGCGCCGCGTGCTGGTCGTCGAGGACAACGTCACCAATCGCCGCATCCTGCACGAAGCGCTCAGTGCCTGGGGCGTGCATTGCGAAACCGCGCCCGATGGCTATGCGGCCTTGCTCAAACTGCGCGAGGCGAAATTGCGCAAGGAAGCCTTCGATGCCGCGTTCGTCGACATGAACATGCCGGGCATGAGCGGTGTCGAACTCGCCGCGACGGTGCAACTCGATCCGCGTCTGCGCGGCCTGCACATGGCGATGCTGACTTCCATCGGCGAAGCCGGCGAGGTCGCGCGTGCGCGCGCTGCCGGCATCGAGATCTACCTGGAAAAGCCGATCCGTCAGGCCGAATTGCGCCATGCGCTGATCGCCTTGCTGTCATCGAACTGGCGCCCCGAAGCCGCTGCACCGGTGCCCTTGGCGCAGCAGGTCAAAGGGCATGTGCTGCTGGTGGAAGACAACGTCGTCAACCAGGAGATCGCGGCCGTCATGCTGGAGCGCCTGGGCTGCACTCACACCATCGTCGAAAGCGCGCGCGCCGCACTCGATGTGCTGGTGCGCAAAGGCTGCGATCTGGTGCTGATCGACCGCCGGCTGGCCGAGGCCGGCAACGGCGTCTTCGTGCGGATGCTGCGCGGTCAGGAACCGGGGCAAGGCGCGCTCGCGGTGTCGGTGTCGGTGCCCATCATCGCCTTGAGCATGCGCGACGCCGCAGACGGCGCCGCAGATGCCACGACAGCCGGCGTGGATCAGGCGCCTTTCGACGATGTGTTGAGCAAACCGTTCACCGAGGCGCAATTGCAGCGCCTGCTGGCGCGCTTTCTGCCCAGTGCGGCCCCGGTGCGCGCGCCGACGCCGGACCCGGCGCCGGTGCTGCCCCAGGAGGCAATCGTGGACGCCAACAAGATCGCTTATCTGCGCACCATCGAGGCGGAGGGCGCGCACGGGCTGGTCGATCGGTTGGTCCGCGCTTATCGCAAGAGCGTGCCGGCCTTGACGCGCCAACTCGAGTCGGCGCTCGCGCGCCGCGATGCGGCAACGCTGCGTCATACCGCGCATACCCTCAAATCGAGCAATGCGAACCTGGGCGCGGATGCTGCTGCCGAGTTGTTTGCGAGCATCGAACGCGCGGCGGAGAAGAACGACTTTGATGCCATGCATGAATTTGTCGATCGCGCGATTGCAATGGTCGATGCTGTGATGTCTGAACTTGACGAGATCGGTGCGCAGCCATTGAATCCGGCGTGAACGAGGCTTGTATGAAAAATTCCGAACTCGAAGAACGCGAAATGATCCTGTTGGTGGACGACGACCCGGTCGCACGGGTGTTGACCGCCTCGGTCCTTGAAAGCCATGGTCTCGACGTGGTCGATGTCGAATCGGGCGAGCATGCGATCGCGCGCTTCGAAAGCGTGGCGCCGCATTGCGTCGTGCTCGATGCATTGATGCCCGGTCTCGACGGCTTTGACACCTGTCGGCGCCTGCGTGCCTTGCCGGGTGGGGCGCACATTCCCATCCTGATGCTGACCGGCCTCGAAGACGAGGATTCGGTGGCGCGCGCGTATGAAGTCGGTGCGACCGATTTCTTCGTCAAGTCGCAGCAATGGACTTTGCTCGCGCAACGCGTGCGTTACCTGTTGCGCTCGTCGCGCATGCGGGTCGAGCTCGAACGCAGCCGCGCGCGGCTGGCCAAGGCGCAGGCGCTGGCCAAGCTCGGCAACTGGGAATGGGATCTGCGCACCCATGCCCTCGTCATGTCCGCCGAGGTTTTCCGTACGCTGGGTTTGCCGCCGCGCGAAGGCCGTTGCCCCGAGAATGTGCTCACCGACCGCTTGTTTGCCGAAGACCTGCTCGCGCTGCGCTCGGAGTTGCAGACCATCGTCACCACGCTGCGCCCGCATACCTTCGAATTGCGCGTGCGCCATGCCGACGGCCATACCGTGACGCTGCAATGCGAGGCCGAAGTCGAAGCCGAAGAAGACGGCCATGTCGTGCGCCTGTCGGGCACCACGCAGGACATCACGCAGCGCAAAGAAGCCGAGATGCAGATTCGCGCGCTGGCGAATTTCGATGCGCTCACGCAATTGCCGAACCGGCGCATGTTCTCCGAGCGTTTTGCGCAAGCCATCAGCGAAGCGAGCGTGCGTCGCCATGGGCTCGCGATCCTGTTCGTCGATCTGGATCGCTTCAAACACATCAACGACACCCAGGGGCATACCGGCGGTGATGCATTGCTGGTCGATGTGGCCGGACGTCTGGTGCAAGGCGTGCGGGTCGAACGGCCCAATGACCGCGGCGAGGACGTCGTTGCGCGCCTGGGCGGCGACGAATTCGTCGTCTTGCTCGGCAACATCGAAGACCGTGCCGCGGCCGAGCGGGTGGCTGACCGTCTGCTCGAACGCTTGCGCGAACCTTTCATCGTGCGCGGCGTCGAGAATTATTTGAGCGCCTGCGTGGGCATCGCCTGCTACCCCGAGCACGGCAATGATCCCGACACCCTGATGCAGAACGCCGATGCCGCGATGTATGCGGTCAAGTCGGCGGGCCGTAACGGCGTGCGGGTGTACGCGCCCGAAATGACGACCGATGTGCGCCGTCGCTGGGCCATCGAAACCGATTTGCACAAAGCACTCGAACGACGCGAGTTCGAGTTGTATTACCAGCCGCAGGTCGATGTGCATACCGGCCGGGTGATCGCGGTCGAGGCCTTGATGCGCTGGAATCGCAACGGGCAGGTGATCGGCCCGAGCGATTTCATCCCCGTGGCCCAGGATTGCGGCATGATCATTCCGATGGGCGAGTGGGCGCTCGAGGAAGCCCTGCGCCAGGCGCGGGCCTGGTTCGATGACGGCCTGCCCGAAATCCGCGTCGCGGTGAACATTCCATCAACGCATTTCCAGCGCGGCGATCTTTGCGGTGCGGTGCGCCGCGCCATCCAGCAAAGCGGCGTTGCGCCGCATGTGCTCGAAGTCGAGATCACCGAGACGGTCTTGATGCAGGACCTCGACCGCACGATGAGCGCCTTGGTCGAGTTGACGCAGATGGGCGTGAATCTGTCGGTGGACGATTTCGGAACCGGCTATTCCTCGCTGGCCTATCTCAAGCGCTTCCCGCTCGACACTTTGAAGATCGATCGTTCTTTTGTGGGCGATCTGACACCTGGATCCGACAATGAAGCAATTGTCGCTGCTATCCTTGCCATGGCGCGCACCTTGGGCTTGAAAGTGGTGGCCGAAGGCGTCGAGACCGAAGAACAGGCCAAGCTGTTGTCCGAAGCCGGGTGTCAGGTGATGCAGGGTTATTACTACAGCCGGCCCGTCAAACCCGAGGTGTTGGCGCGCTTGATGCGCGAACGTCTGGGTGGATCGGCTTCTGGCACCGGCGCACCGGAAACAAGCAACAAGGTGGTGGCGCTTTCGCGCGCTGCATTCGGGCGTGGGGCACGCTGACAATGGAAAGGCGGAACAATTCGCGCGCTTATCGTCGTTTTGGATTGCTGCCCGAGCGCCATGATGCAAGCATGCCGACGATGTCGTCGGGTGGAAACGCGCAGCGCGAGATTTCATCAGTCATGAACTCCGAGGATCAAGCACACGTCGCTGGCGAGCGCGATGGCCGCCGCGAGGCCCAGGAATGGGCCCAGACCATCGGTCGTTTGCTCAAGAGCATCGATGCGCATCACGCCGGCATCACCACCGCGCGCAAGCGCGAAGGCTTGACGCGCGCCTTGCTGGTGCGCGAGCCCGATTCGGTCGCCTTGATGCACAAGATCAACCGGCTGGTCGATTCCTGGACCTTGAGCGGCGCTGCGGCCGATCGCATCGAAGTGACGGCCACCACGCCGTTCACGCCGGTCGATACCTCGACCCGCGCTCAGCGCCCGACCGACACGGCCGCGAATGCGGGCATGCTCGCCACCGGCCCGACGCAGACCCAGCCCGGCAGTCAGACCCTGCCCGGCAGTCAGACCGTCACGCAGACCACGACACGGCCGACCGACACCACCATCCTCGGACTCGAGGCGCGGGCCGCCGCGCACGATTCCATGATCGCCGAGAAATTGCGCGATCTGCTGGCGCTCATGCTGCGCAACATCGCCGAGCTCACGCCAGAACACCAGATGCTCGAACAGCAGGTCGACCAGATCAACGCGATCCTGTCGCTGCCGCTCAATGAAAAGCGCATCAGCGAAGCCGAACGCCAGTTGCGCAGCCTGATGATCAAGCAAGGCGCCATCAAGCACAGCATCGAAGAAGCCAAGGCTGCCATCAAGGAGATGGTCGCCACGCTGATCGCGCGCCTGTCGGCTGCGTCCGATACTGCCGGCGGCTATTACGAAAAAGTCGAGGCTTACGCCAATCACATCCGCAGCGCCGACAACATCGGCGAGTTGTCGCAGATCGTGCGCGGCCTGCTCGACGACACACGCGTGGTCAGCGTCAACATGGCCCGCGCGCGCGACGATCTCGTCTACGCCCGGCAGAAGGTGCGCGAACACGAACAACGCGTCGACGCGCTGGAACGCGAACTGGCGCGGGTCAGCCAATTGATCCGTACCGATCCCTTGACCTCGACCCTGAATCGACGCGGTTTCGAAGAAACCTATGCCGCCGAGTACGCGCGCGCGTTGCGTTCGGGCGATGTGCTGACGGTGGCCATGCTCGATGTCGATGATTTCAAGCTCATCAATGATCGGTACGGGCACCAAGCCGGCGATACCGCGCTCAAGCATCTGTCCGAAGTGTTGCGCGAAACGTTAAGGCCGACCGACGCGATCGCGCGTTACGGCGGTGAAGAATTCGCGATCCTGCTGCCCGG
>CAXBRX010000186.1:0-6914 GCA_963977835.1 uncultured Derxia sp. | reverse complement strand
ATCTGCCATCTCAGCCGTCGTGCGCACCGTGCCCGTCGGTACTGGCTTCGCGAGGGTCGCCAGCGCGCTGTTGCGCTCCGCCACGGCGCGGCTCTTGTGCTGCCCCTGTGAGTACGTCGCACGCGAAGGGCGCTTCGCCCGACGGCGCGCAGATTGCCGTGCTGCGCGATGTCCGCATCGCCCATCATGCGCCGATGCTGCGGCTGGCCTTGCTCGATGCCGCGAGCGGCGCGCGCACCGACATCGCCCCCGATTGGGACACCTGGCCGCAAGTGTTCGGCTGGACCGCCGATGGCAAAGGCGTGCTCGCCGGGGCCGATCTGCGCGGGCGCTCGGCGGTGTTTCGCGTCGAGGTGGCGAGCGGCCGGGTCGATCTGATCGCGGCCGACGGCTCGTTCACCGAAGTGAGTGCACTCGATGCCAAGCGCATCGTCGGTGTGCGCTCGCGCATCGCGCAGCCGCCGGAAGTCTTCGTGGCTAAGCTCGACGACGCGCCGCCGGTCCGGGTGAACGGCGCGGCGGCCGCCACCGTCGCCTTGCACGCCGTGCCGGCGTCGCAATTGCCCGCGCGCCTGACCGCCCCCACGCTGCCCGCGGTCAGCGTCGAAGAACTCGACATCCCCTCGACCGACGGCACGCCCATCCACACCTTCTTGCTCAAGCCGGCCGGTGCGCAAGGAAAACTGCCCTTGGTGATGTTCATCCATGGCGGGCCGGTCAGCGCTTTCGGCGACGGCTGGCATTGGCGCTGGAACCCCTTGCTGCTGATCGAACGCGGTTATGCGGTCGCGCTGCCCAATCCGCGCGGCTCGACCGGCTATGGCCAAGCCTTCATCGAAGGCATCTGGAACAACACCTGGGGCGGGCAATGCTATGCCGACCTGATGGCAGTGGCCGATGCGCTCGAACGCCGGCCCGACATCGACCCCGCGCGCACCGCCGCGATGGGCGGCTCGTTCGGCGGCTACATGACCAACTGGATCGGCGGCCAGACCGACCGTTTCAAATGCCTGATCACCCATGCGAGCGTGTATTGGATGCAGGCCTTCACCGGCACCACCGATCATCCGCCGTTCTGGTTTTATGAACTCGACGCCAACCCCGACACACCGGCCGACGTGTTCGATCGTTATTCGCCGCACCGGTTTGCGCGCAACTGGAAATCGCCGGTATTGATTCTGCACGGCGAGAAGGATTACCGCTGCCCGGTGAGCGAAAGCCTGATGCTGTTCGAAGCTTTGCAAGAGCGCGGCGTCGCGTCGGAACTCATGATCTTCCCCGACGAGAACCATTGGATCCTCAAGCCGCGCAACATCGCCGCCTGGTACGACGCGGTGGGTGAATTCCTCGACCGCCATCTGAAGCCATGAACCCTGCGCCCGATTCCGCCGCCGTCAAAGCCTATCTGCTCGACCTGCAGCAGACCATTCTCGAAGGCGTGTCGAGGCTCGAGACCGCGCCCTTCCAGCTCGATCAATGGATCCGGCCCGAAGGCGGCGGCGGCATCACGCGGCTGGTGGAAAACGGCAGCCTGCTCGAACGCGGTGGCGCCAACTTCAGCCATGTAACAGGCGCCAAGCTGCCGCCCTCGGCGAGCGCGCATCGGCCCGAACTCGCCGGCCGCGCCTGGGAAGCGATGGGCGTGTCGTTGGTGTTCCATCCGCGCAATCCGTATGTGCCGACCACCCACATGAATGTGCGTTTTTTTCGCGCCGGTGATGCGTTCTGGTTCGGCGGCGGCATGGACCTCACGCCTTATTACGGCTTCGAGGACGACGCGCGCCATTTCCACGCCACCTGCCGCGACGCGCTCGCGCCTTTCGGCGCCGACACCCATGCGCGCTACAAGCGCTGGTGCGACGAATACTTCTTCCTCAAGCATCGCAAGGAAGCGCGCGGCATCGGCGGCATTTTCTTCGACGATGTCGCCACGCCCGATTTCGAGACCGCGTTCGCGCTCATCCGCGCGGTCGGCGATCATTTCCTGCCCGCGTGGCTGCCGATCGCCGAGCGCCGCGTGGCCACGCCTTACGGCGAACGCGAACGCGACTGGCAGGCGATCCGGCGCGGGCGTTACGTCGAATTCAATCTGGTCTGGGACCGCGGCACCTTGTTCGGCTTGCAATCGGGCGGACGCACCGAATCCATCCTGATGTCGATGCCGCCGGTCGTGCAATGGCGCTACGACCACGCGCCGGCCGCCGGCAGCCCCGAGGCCGAATTGCTGACCCGTTTTCTGCCCGCGCGCGACTGGGTCTGATGACTGCGACGATGAAACGCATCGGTCTGCTCGGCGGCAGTTTCGATCCGCTGCACACCGGGCATTTGCAACTCGCGCGCGATGCGATCGCCGCGCTCGGGCTTGATGAATTGCGCCTCGTGGTTGCGGCCCAGCCCTGGCAAAAGCCCGGTGTGAGCCCGGCCGCGCAACGCTTGCGCATGGTCGAGCTTGCGCTCGAAACGCTCGCGACGACCGAGCCGGCACTGCGCGCGCGCCTTGCGATCGAGCGCTGCGAACTCGATCGCACCGGACCGAGCTACACCATCGACACCTTGATCGCCTTGCGTACTGCGCTCGGCCCCGCGCCTTGCCTGGTGCTGGTGATGGGCAGCGATCAATGGCACAACCTCGGCACCTGGCGCCGCCATGCCGAATTGACCGATTACGCGAGCATCGCCGTCGCGCGGCGCGCCGACGCCACCAGTGCTCCGGCCGGCACCGCGACGCACCCGGACGCCGCTGCGCTACGCGACCCGCGCTACGCCGCGCTGCCCGCGTCCGGCACGCTCACCGCGCCCTACGGACAGACCGTCTCGTTCGCCATGACGCCCCACCCCGCCTCGGCGACCGTAATTCGCGCACAATTGCGCACCGGGCAGGCAATCGGCCCCGATTTGCTGCCGCCCACGGTGCTCGCCTATATTCGGGCCCAACATCTTTACGAAAAGAACCCCGCATGAACATTTCCCAACTGCAGCGCGTCATCGTCGATGCCCTCGAAGACGTCAAGGCGCAGGACATCAAGGTCTACAACACCACGCATCTGACCTCCTTGTTCGACCGCGTCATCATCGCCTCGGGCAATTCGAACCGTCAGACCAAGGCGCTGGCCGCCTCGGTGCGCGATGCCGTCAAGGAAAACGGCGGCGAAATCGTCAGCACCGAAGGCGAGGACGTGGGCGAATGGGTGCTCGTCGATTGCGGCGACGCGGTCGTGCACATCATGCAACCCGCGATCCGCAGCTATTACACCCTCGAAGAAATCTGGGGCGACAAGCCGGTGCGCGTCAAACTCGCGAGCGAAGAAACCGCCGCCGCGCGCAAGGCCGCCCTGGGCCTCGACGACGAAAACGCGGTGCCGGCACGCAAAACTGCCGCCAAGAAGACCACGAAAAAGGCCGCGGCCGAACCGGCTGGCAAGGAACCCGCTGCCAAGAAGACCGCCGCGCGCAAGACCGGGACGAAAACCGCCGCGAAGACCGGCGCCAAGGCCCCGGCCAAGACTGCGAGCGCGAAATCCGCCAAGGCGACGCCCGCCAAGACCGCCGCGCGCAAGACCGGCACCGTGCGCCACAAATAAGCCCGCGAACCGCGCATGCAATTGGTCATCATCGCCGTCGGGCAACGCATGCCCGGCTGGGTCGACACGGCCTTCGAGGAATACGCCAAGCGCATGCCGGGCGAGATGAAGATCGTGCTGCGCGAGGTCAAGCCCGAGCCGCGCTCGTCGTCCAAGACCGCCGCGACCGTGATGGCGATCGAGCGCGAGCGCATCGAGGCCGCCTGCCCCAAGGGCGCGCTCTTGATCGCCCTCGACGAGCGCGGGCGCGAACTGAGCACCATGGCCTTGTCGGAACAACTCGATCAATGGCGCCATGCGGGCCGCGATGTGGCCCTGGTGATCGGCGGCGCCGATGGCCTCGATGCGGGCCTCAAGGCGCGCGCCGACGGCCTGATCCGATTGTCGAGCCTGACTTTGCCGCACGGCATGGTGCGGGTGATGCTCGCCGAAGCGCTTTACCGCGCCTGGACCGTGCTGGCCGGGCATCCTTACCACCGCGCCTGAAACGGCCTTCCTTCGCGCGCCAGCGCCTTCGGTCCGATGAATCCATGCCCCGCGATCTACCTCGCCTCGCAAAGCCCGCGCCGGCAGGAATTGCTGCGCCAACTCGATGTGCGTTTCGAGCTGCTGCTGCCGGCTGACGCGGCGCAAGCCGATGCGCTCGAAGCCCTGGAAGCGCGCATCGGCCGCGAAGCGCCACGCCGATACGTGGCCCGCGTGACCCGACTGAAAGCCGAGGCCGCGCTCGCCCGCTTGAAAGCGCGCGGCCTGCCGTCACGCCCGGTGCTGTGCGCCGACACGACCGTGGCGCGCGGCCTGGAGATTTACGGCAAGCCTGGTTCGCCCGAAGAAGCGGCCACGATGCTCAAGGCATTGGCCGGCAGCACGCATCGCGTCTTGACCGCGGTCGTGGTCGCGCAAGGCAAGCGGGTGTTCGAAGCGGTGTCGGAAAGCACGGTCGAATTCGCGCCGATGACCCGCGCCCAGATCGCCGCCTATGTGGCGAGCGGCGAACCCTTCGGCAAGGCCGGCGCCTACGCGGTACAAGGCCGCGTCGCGGCCTACATCCGCAACATCCACGGCAGTTATTCGGGAATCATGGGGCTGCCCTTGTACGAGACGGCGCAATTGCTGAGGCAGGTTTCCTGAGCGCTTGACCGGGCGCTTTCACCGAAACATCAACTGACGCATGCGAGGATTGCCGATCCAGCAACCACCGCGCGGCCGTCATAGATGTCAAACAGTCATCGTTTCGCGCTGCTCGACGGCATTCGCGGCATCGCCGCCGTCTTCGTCCTGACGCGGCACACCGCCAGCTTCTGGGATTTGTCGTTCCATCGTAGCTATCTCGCGGTCGATCTATTCTTCTTGCTCAGCGGCTTCGTCATTGCGCACGCCTATGGCACGCAACTCGATCAAAAGCAGCTCAAACCGCTCGACTTCATCGTCCTGCGCCTGATCCGGCTTTACCCGGTGTTCTTGCTCTCGCTGCTGATCTGCCTGGTCTGGTTTGCGGCGCAACGGTGGGTCTTCGCAGTGCCGGTAAGCGCGCCGGAACAGCTCGGCGCCGCCGCATTGCTGACGGCATTGATGCTTCCCCCGGGGCTCCTGCTCGGCGGAGCCCTGTTCCCGATCAACAGTCCCTACTGGTCCTTGTTCTTTGAACTGGTGATGAATTTCATCTACGGATACACCAAGCACCTCCTTCGCGAAAAGCATCATTGGTTGGTCGTCGGCGCCTCATTTCTCGTGCTGACCGCCGTTGCGATTCGTCATGGCAGTCTGGATATCGGATACGGTCACGGAATCCAATCGAACGTGGGCGGCTTCGCGCGCGCAAGCTTCGGCATCTTTCTCGGCGCCCTATTGCAGTCTAGGTTCGAGTCGATGCGTGCGATCGCCCGTCGCGTACCGCCGGCACTGGCAGTGGTGCTGATCGTCTTGGTTCTGATCTCCCCGAGCGCAGGCACTTTCGATGCGTCGATCGATCTCGCCTGCGTGGGTCTGATTTTTCCGGTGTGCGTCGCCAGCGCAGCGACCTGGACCGAAGGCCGGTTGCAAAGACTCTGGCTGTTTCTGGGTTCGGCGAGCTATCCGATCTATGTTCTGCATGTGCCAACCGGACAGTTGCTGTCGTTGGCCCTTGGTGGCCTCGAACGCAACTGGGCGCCAATCAGCGGCATCCTGCTGGTGATCGTGTTGCTCCAGGTGTCAGCGCTGATCGAACGCCGCTTGGACGTCCCGTTGCGCCGCTGCTTGAATCAACGCTTCCGGCATTGGCGTGTCGCGCATTGTCAGCCGATGAAAGGCTGATCGCCAGGTGCGTACCGGTGCTTTCCCCAGGTTGATGTCGCCCGGTGAACTTGCACACCGCATCGCCCGCGCACCAGCGCGGGCGATGCGATTCCCTCGAACGTTCAGAAGCAGCTCGGCCGCGTCGGAGCATCGTCCGGCAGGCTACGGCTGTCGCGCAACCAGATGAAGGTGACGCGCGTGCCCGGTTGCAGATACTGGAAGCCATCGGTCAGCGAGAACACGTCGGTCTTGGCGCCGAGGAACTTGCCCTTGCTCAAGGTGATCTGCGAGCGCGGGCCGATCTCGTTGCCATAGAACCCGACACCGGCGGAAGTCCGACTCGCATCGGCCCAGATTTCTTCGGGCGAGCCGCTGTTGTGCCGCAGGATCTTCATCCATTTGCGCCAAGTCACGGGCGCCGGTGTGATCAGCCGGAACTCGTACTGGTCCGGCGGTACGCCGACCGCGTTCCATTCGACCTTGACCTGCAAGGTGTTCTCGTCGTTGTCGCCCGGATCGTTGAAGCGGTGGTAGCAAGTCGCTTGTGTCGACCACGACTTGGGCAGGCTGGTCGAGGTCAATTCGGTCTGGTCGTAGGGGCCGGTGCTGTAGCCCATCGACGCGACTTCGTTGCTCTTCAGATAGGTCAGGGTGTAGCTGATCGGCACGCCGGGGTTGGCCGCCGAATAATTGGCGGCGCTTTCGGCCGCGATCGCGTTGCGCACGGCGGTGTACATGTCGCCATTGCTCGCCGCAATCGGCTTGAGCGCATTGGCCGCGTTGCCGCCGACGACGATGTAGCTGATTTGCGTGGCGTTGAGCACCTGCGATGCGGTCAGCTTGCTGTTGACCTTGACGCTGGCGCCACCGTTGTAAGCGGCATTGAGCGCGGCGCTGATGTCGGAGGTCGATTGCTCGCTTTCGGCGCGAAACAGGATCATCCGGCCGTACGACACCTTGCTGACCAGCAAAGGCGGGCTACCGGGTACGATCTGGTTGAGCGGATCGGTGAAGTTCTCATGATCGCGGAACACATCGGTCGGCATCGCCGGCGCC
>CAXBRX010000185.1:0-6927 GCA_963977835.1 uncultured Derxia sp. | reverse complement strand
CCGAGATCTACCCTCTTTCCCTACACGACGCTCTCCCGATCTGCAAGGCGGCCCGGGCGGCGTCATGCATTGCTTCACCGAAGATAGTGCGACCGCCGAGGCTGCGCTGGGCCTGGGTTTCTACATCTCGTTTTCGGGCATCGTGACGTTCAAGAACGCAGCGGCGCTGCGCGACGTGGCGGCCCGGGTGCCGGCCGATCGATTGTTGATCGAGACCGATGCGCCGTACCTTGCACCGGCGCCGTACCGCGGCAAGACCAATGAGCCGTCTTATGTGCCGTACGTGGCGGCCGAACTGGCCCGTGTGCGGCAGGTGGATGCGGCGGCGATCGCGGCACAGACGACCGAGAATTTCTGGCGTTTGTTTGGTTCGCGGTAAGAGCCGTTTGGGAATCGGTTTGGGAACTAAACGGCCTGGGTTGGGCGCCTCCAATACTTGCACAATGTATATTATGTCAAATAAAGAAGGCACCCAAAAAACTGGGCCCGCACCTTCATTCCAACGCAAACGCCACCTGATGCCATTTGCTGTTCCTCGTCTTATCGAACCACGCACCGGCCTTCTTTGATTTGGCCTTTTCCAGCGCGCTCGCCGAAAGCGGCATGACGAGCAGCAACGTTGCCACGTCGTTCTCGGCCGCATCGAGCACATCTTCGTCTGGCGCGTCGGTGCGCCCAGGCCAGCGCTGATCGACCAAGGCCAGGCCTGCGACGCCGTCCGGCCAAGGCAGACCTTGTCCGCCATCGGATTCGCGCTCCAGGATGAAGCCGGGTTTCAGTTGGGCCTGCGCCGTTGCAATCAATGTCGCCATCGCACGCAACGGGAAAGACAGCGCGTGATCGCTGGAAACGAGTTCCTGGTTGGCCGGCCAGCCGATCGGGAGCACGCAATACAGCTCGATATGCGGATCGGTCGACTTGAACAGCCCATGACTGAAGACGAGTCGGAATTTTTTGTTGACGATGGCTTGCCGGAAATCGATCTCGTTGCCGGTTTGCGGGGACTGGATCCGCACCGGCAGTACATGCCCGGCCCGATTTTCCACATGCAGCAAGATGCCTACGCCAGGAATGCCGTCGAGGTCCACGGGCTCGCGCGGCTCACCGACTGCCCCTTGGTCGATCAGGAACGCCTGGATTTGCTCGCGGCGCCACATGCGCGCGATGTCCAGCGGGGTCAAATGCATGTTCCGGTGCAGACGGTTCAAATCGGCGCCGTGCGCCGCCAGCATGCGTACCACTTCGTCGCTGCGTGCGAGTTCGTCAGCGTCCCGGTTCGCTCCGCTGAGTGCGCTGAGCAAGGGTGACGTGGCGCAATCGACGCGTCCATCGACCTTTGCGCCGGCCGCCAGCAATAAGCGAACGACTTCGACGCTTCCCGCGCCGGCCGCAGTCTCGAGTGGCGTGTCTTTGCTGAACGTGGGCATGGAGCAAATCGCCTCGATTTCCGCTCCATGGGCGAGAGCGAGCTTTGCCAGCTCGGGCGTGTTGTGTTTGCCCGCGAGGTGCAGCAGGACTGTGCGCGCAGGGCCCTGGAACGGCGAACAGTAGATGGTGCAATCCAGAAGTTCTGGATGCGCCGACAGCAAGGTCTTGAGCGACTCGATGTCTTTCGACTCGGCCGCAGCCTCGATCGCGGTTTCGAAGGTTTCGGTATTCATCATGTTTTCTTTCCGAGCACGGTGTCGGTCCCGGATCAATCGCGTTCAAGTCAATGATTCGATAGCGACCTTCAACGCCTCGAGATCGCCACTCTCGATCAGCGTCAGGCCCGGTTGTGCCGGCAGGCCGCAATGGCGGCTGGCGATCACGCGGCGGCCCGCCGCGAGGAATTGCAGCGCGCGCCGCGGTGCGTGATCGACCCATGCTGGGCTGATCAGCACATCGACATCGGCGAAGGTCTGGTCGCCAGCTGGCCGGAACTCGACCGGGAGGCCAGCCCAGAAATCCGACCCTTCGAGCTGAGAACCAACGACGACCAGGCGCCACCGCGCCCCACCCTGAGCGCCCTGCTCGCTCAAGGTTTGAAAAACCGCCCTCGCCTCCCAGGCGCCACGACGCCCAGCGGTCGGCCCGAGAAAGGCCAAGGTCATCGGACTGCCGGGCTCGCGCGGGCGCGCCGGCAAGGCAGGTGCGCCCACGCGCCAGTCGATGCGCTGCGCGCGCGGGCCGAATTGTTCGGCGATCCAGGTATGCGGCGTGATGATTCTGGTGGCGGCATCGAGTGCCTTGCGCTCCAGCGCCACCAGTTCATCGTCGGCGCGAAAATCGCCGAGCGTCGCGCTGTGCGGATGCGCGCACAGCGCCGCATCGAGCCGTTTTTGCAATTGGTCTAGTGGCGCACGCACCATCAAGACATCGACTTCGCGGCCAGCCAGCACGCCCAGCCGCTGCAAATGCGGCAGCAAAGGCTGAGCAACCACCAGGTGCGTGATGCCAGGGTCGAGTCGGGCGGCCTGGCGCCGAGCCAGCCAGCGCTCGAAAAACAGATGCGCGCGTTGGCGCGCCGCGCCTTGCTGCGCGAGCAGGCGCAACACCAGCGCGCGCGCCATGGCCAGCGTATTGAACGCGTGGCGTTCCGCCCAGCCGTCCTGCGGCCAGGCGTAATGCGCGCGTGCGCTGCGTTGTCCTTCCCAGCTTTGCAACAGGCTCGCGTGGGCGCGGTCTTGCTTTTCGACCCAGGTCTGAAACTCCGGCCACGCAACATCGAGCAGATAAGCACTGCGCTCGGGCGGCTTGCACGGATGCGCGGCTTCGATGTTCAAGTAGCAGCCGACCTGCCCGCAACAATCGCAACTGCCGGGCACGCCGCCTTGATCGGACGCGCGCACGGCGATCGGGATCGCGCTGCGCACGCGCTCGGGCTGGGCGCGTTCGTCGAGCCGAATGATCCGCACGCGCAAGGCCTGCGCGTCCATGTGCAGATCGAGCCGCCAGGCGAACGGCGCGGCGAGGCGCAGATCGATGTAATTCCAGAACACCGTGGCGTCCTGCCCGAGCGCGGCGGCCGAACCGGGCACGACCTGGGTGTGCGGATGCCGCTCGACGATCTGCAGCCCGGCCTGAACGGCGGCTTGATACAGCCCATTGCTCAGCTGGCACAGGCCGCCGCCGACCGTGGGGATGATGCAGCCTTGGCGCAGTTCGCGGCCCGGCGCAAATCCGCGCGACCGCGACGGCTTGCCGACCTGGCGCCAAAAGCTCATGACCTGGCCGGCCGGCACCTGAACACCGTCGAGGCCGCGGATTGCACGACGCAGGTTCTGCACCTTGCCAAGTTGCAGCACACGTTCGGCCGGCGTGCCGTCGGACCAAAGCGGCGACGTCACTTCACCGATCACGCGTCCGCGCTGCGGCGCCGGAAAGATCGCGCGATGCCGTGCCAACGGCCGGCGCCAATCGCGGACCCGACGCAGCCAGCGCAGCACGGCGGCCTTGAAGCCGAACACCAGCGCCTGGCGACGGGTCGGGTAGTGCTTTTCGTTTTCGGACATGAAGGTTCGATGATGAGCGGGGCCGATGGTACAGAGCGGCCGAAGCGATTGCGCTTTGTGATCTGGCAGCAATAGTCCGAACGCGTCAGGTTCGGCAACACGGCTGCGCGGTGCTAGCATTTCCGGCTTGAAACCACTTCGGCCGATCATTCGCATGCCCGTCACCCTCGGAACCCCGCTCAGTCCCAATGCCACCCGCGTCATGCTGCTTGGTGCCGGCGAACTCGGCAAAGAAGTCATTCTTGCTTTCCAACGCCTCGGGGTCGAAGTGATCGCGGTCGATCGCTACGAGAACGCGCCGGGCCAGCAGGTCGCGCATCGCAGCTACGTGTTGCCCATGACCGATGGCGATGCGCTCGAAGCGCTGATCCGCAAGGAAAAGCCGCATCTGGTGATCCCCGAAATCGAGGCGATCGCGACTTCGCGCCTCGTCGAGCTCGAATCGGCCGGCGTGGCGCGCGTCATTCCGACCGCCCGCGCAGCCTTCCTCACGATGAATCGTGAAGGCATCCGCCGGCTCGCGGCCGAGACCCTGGGCCTGCCGACTTCGCCTTATCGCTTCGCCGATTCGCTGGCCGAATTGCGCGAGGCGGCGGCGCAGATCGGGTTCCCGTGCATCATCAAACCGGTCATGTCGTCGTCGGGCAAAGGGCAGTCGAAGGTCGACAGCGCCGATGAGCTCGAAGCCGCCTGGCAATACGCGGCGTCTGGCGCCCGGGTGGACAACGCACGCGTGATCGTCGAGGGCTTCATCCGGTTCGATTACGAAATCACCCAGCTCACGGTGCGCGCAATGGCCGCCGACGGCTCGGTCGAAACGCATTTCTGCGAGCCGATCGGCCATGTGCAGGTCCATGGCGATTACGTCGAAAGCTGGCAGCCGCATCGCATGTCCGAGGCGGCGCTCGCCCGCTCGCGCGAAATCGCACGCGCCGTGACGGGCGAGCTCGGCGGCCTGGGCATCTTTGGCGTCGAGCTGTTCGTCGCCGGCGATCAGGTCTGGTTCAGCGAGGTCAGCCCGCGTCCGCACGACACCGGGCTCGTGACCCTGGCGAGCCAGTTTCAGAGCGAATTCGAGTTGCATGCGCGCGCGGTGCTCGGCCTGCCGGTCGATGCCGGTCTGCGCAATCCGGCGGCATCGGCGGTCATTTATGGCGGCGTCGAGGGCAAGGGCGTGGTGTTCGACGGCGTGGACGAAGCACTGCGAGTTCCGCAGACCGATCTGCGCCTGTTCGGCAAGCCCGAAGCCTTCAAGCGGCGCCGCATGGGCGTGGCCTTGGCGCGTGCGCAAGACACCGACACCGCGCGCGACAACGCCAAGTTGTGCGCTTCCAAGGTGCACCCCCGCCTGCCCTGACCCACCATCTTCATGTCTCGCAACCCGCGCAAGGCAGTCTCCACGTTGAAGTCGCTCGCGTCGCTCTGGCAGCGGCGCGACGCCAATGACGGCGGTCTGCTGGCGTCGGCGCTGCCCTTGTCGCGCAGCATCGCCCCGGCAGCGGAAAGACTGGCCGCGGCCCTTGATCGCGGCGACGAAGCCGTGGTGATGATCGATGCGCAATATCGGGTGCTGCATGCGAGCCCGGCGACCGAGCGCTGGTGGACCGTACCGCCCACGCTCTTGCATGGCCATGCGCTCGAAGATCTGGTGGTGGAGGAAGACCGCCATGCGGTCGCCCGCATGCTGGCCTTGATCCGCATGGCGCCGGCCATCATGCGCAGCGTCGAAGCCAGGCTCGAACGGCCGCAACAAGACAAGCCCTGGGTCGAGTTCAAGACGGTCGGCTTGTTCGATCTGCCGGGGATGGATTTTGCTGTCGTCGAGATCGTCGATGCCGGCCCGCAGCGCGAAGCCCTCGAACGCATCGATCGCGAGCATGAAATCCTGCGCGCGGTCTTCGATGCGGTGCCGATGAGCCTGTATGTGAAGGATCTGCAAGGCCGTTACATCTCGTCCAACCGCGCCAATCTCGACCGCTTCGGGTTCGCCTCCGAGGCCGACATGCTCGGCAAGACCGCGTTCGACATCGCACCGGTCGAATCCGCCGAGTTGTCCATGCAGACCGATCGCCAGGTGATGGAGACCGGCGAAACCTTGTTCGTGCCGCCGTCCACCAATGTGACGGGCATCGGTGATCCGCGCTGGTACGAATCGATCAAAGTGCCATTGCGCGATGCAAGTGGCAAGGTCAACGGCGTGCTGGGCATCACCCGCGATGTGACCGAGTCGAAGGAAGCCGAGCGGCGTCTGGCCGAACTCGCCTCGCAGGATGCGCTGACCGGACTGCCCAATCGCCGCAGCCTGATCGACCGCCTGACGCGTTCGATCGAGCAGGCCCGCAGCGACAAACAGGAACTCGCGGTCATCTTCGTCGACCTCGACTTCTTCAAGGCCATCAACGACATCCACGGCCACGAGTTCGGCGACCATCTGCTGCGCTCCCTGGCCCAAGGCATCAGCGCACGGCTGCGCCCCAACGATTGGGTCGCACGCTTCGGCGGCGACGAATTCGTGCTGGTCTGTTATCCGGTCGCGGGCGAGATCGAGGGCTACCGGATCGCATCCGAGGTGCTCAACGCGGTGCGTGCGCCGTTGCAATTGAACGGCGTGTCCTTGCGCGTGGACGCGAGCATCGGCATCGCTTTCTTGCGCCAGGACCATCGCAAGGCGAGCGATCTGATCCGCAATGCGGACGCAGCGATGTACCTGGCCAAGGAACAAGGGCGCAATCGGGTCGCGATGTTCGACGACAGCTTGCACCGCAAGACGCTCGAGCGTTCGAGCATCGACCAGGCCATGCGCCTGGCCATCGAGCGCAATGAATTCACCCTGATGTATCAGCCCAAGGTGTCGCTGGCCGACGGAAAACTGGTCGGGTTCGAGGCATTGTTGCGCTGGCACAGCCAGGAGCACGGCATGATGTCGCCGGCCAATTTCATCCCCTTGGCCGAGGAAACCGGCTTGATTCTCGCGATCGGGCGCTGGGCCTTGCAGGCGGCCTGCACCCAGTTGCGCCAATGGCAGCAGCGCTTTCCGGCCCACGACGACCTCATTCTCGCGGTGAATGTCTCGATGCGGCAGTTGTTCCAGGACGCCTTTCTCGACATCGCACGCGAAATCGTCGACCGCTCGGGCATCTACCCGAACGCGCTCGAACTCGAAATCACCGAAACCACGGCGATGTCCAATCCGCAGCGCACGATGGAGATTCTGGCCGAGCTCAAGCGGCTGGGCCTGCGTATCGCGCTCGACGATTTCGGCACCGGGTATTCGTCGCTTTCGCATTTGCAGCGGCTGCCAATCGATGTCATCAAGATCGACCGCGCCTTCGTTCACGACGTTTCCAACAAGCGCGAAAGCGGCGAAATCGTCCGTCTGGTGGTGGCCATGTCGCGTGCCTTGGGCATCACGAGCGTCGCCGAAGGGGTCGAA
>CAXBRX010000184.1:0-6942 GCA_963977835.1 uncultured Derxia sp. | reverse complement strand
CGACTGGTCGGCGTTCGCCAGCCCCGCCTTGCTCAAGGGGGTCGTCCGCGCGTATGTGCGCGTGGTCCAGGGCGATGAAGCCGCCGCGTTGCGCTTGCTGCCTCAGACCATCGATCCTTCGACCACCTTGTCGTTGGAGCCCACGTTGTCGGCGCCGATGCCCGCATCGCGCCTGCGCGGCAATGCGCGCTGGTGGCTGCGCAGCGGTATCGCGGGTGCGCTCGTGGTCGGTGCAGCGATCGTGGTCGGCAAATTCGGCTGGATCCCGATCGGCGCCATCCAGAACAGCATGCATGCGGACGGCACGTCGGCGCAGGTGTCGGAAGCGGTGCAACTCGCCCCCAAGAGCGGCGGACCGGAAACGGCCGTGGCGCAAGGCACTGCACCGGACGCGCAGCCGGTGGTTGCGCCCGCAACCGCCGCAGCGCCGGCTTCTGCGCCCGCAACTCCGGTGCCGGCCGCGGATCAGAACCCGGGCGTCATGGCACCGACGCTCGCGAATCCGGCGCCGGTTGCCGCAACCGGCACCACGCCGGTCTTGCGCATCAATGTGCAGAACGATTCCTGGATCGAAATCACCGACGCGGGCGGGCGCGTCTTGTTGTCGGCCTTGCAGCCGGCTGGCGCCCAGCAGGATTTGAGCGGGCGTGCGCCGTTTACCGTCGTGGTCGGCAATGCGCCCGGCGTGCATATCGAATACGCTGGCAAGCCGGTCGATCTGACGCCTTATACGCGCGGCAATGTGGCCCGCTTTGCACTGAACTGAACGCATGAATTCCTTGAACGATCCGGTTGATCGCAGTGCCGTCGTCGGACCGGCGCCGCGCCGACGCGCGCGTGCGATGACGGTTCAATGGGGGACGCGTGTCGTCCAGGTCGGCGGCGGCGCGCCGGTCGTGGTGCAATCCATGACCAACACCGACACGGCCGATGCGATCGCCACCGCGATCCAGGTCAAGGAGCTTGCCCAGGCCGGTTCCGAGTTGGTCCGCATCACCGTGAATTCGCCCGAGGCGGCGCGCGAAGTGGCTGCGGTGCGCGAGCAGCTCGATCGCATGGGCATCGATGTGCCCTTGGTCGGCGATTTCCATTTCAATGGTCACAAGCTCCTGACCGATTTCCCGGACTGCGCCCAGGCCTTGTCGAAGTACCGCATCAACCCGGGCAATGTCGGCAAGGGCGCCAAGCGCGACACGCAATTCGCGCAGATGATCGAGATCGCCTGCAAGTACGACAAGCCGGTGCGCATCGGCGTGAACTGGGGCTCGCTCGACCAGGAATTGATGGCGCGCCTGATGGACGAGAACGCGCGCCGCGCCGTGCCTTGGGAGGCTCAGCGCGTCATGCATGAGGCACTGGTGGCTTCGGCCATCGAGAACGCCCAGCGCGCCGAAGCCTTGGGGCTGGCCGGCGACAAGATTTGTTTGAGCGCCAAGGTGTCGGGCGTGCAGGATCTGATCGCCGTATATCGGGCGCTCGGTGAACGTTGCGACTATCCGCTGCATCTCGGACTGACCGAAGCCGGCATGGGCAGCAAAGGTATCGTCGCGTCGTCGGCTGCGATGGCGGTGTTGTTGCAAGAGGGCATCGGCGACACGATCCGGGTTTCGCTCACGCCCGAACCGGGGGGCGCGCGTACCAAGGAAGTCGTGGTCGCGCAGGAATTGCTGCAGACCATGGGGCTGCGCGCGTTCACGCCCTTGGTCGTGGCCTGCCCGGGCTGCGGGCGCACCACGAGCACTTTCTTCCAAGAACTGGCCGACAAGATCCAGTCCTATCTGCGTGCGCAAATGCCGGTCTGGCGCTTGCAGCATCCGGGTGTCGAGCACATGCATGTCGCCGTCATGGGCTGCGTGGTCAACGGGCCTGGCGAATCCAAGCATGCCAACATCGGAATTTCGCTGCCCGGGTCAGGCGAAGAACCGGCCGCGCCCGTCTTCGTCGACGGCCAGCGCACCGTGACGCTCAAGGGCGAGCGCATCGCCGAAGAGTTCCAGGCCATCGTCGAACAATACGTCGCGGCAAATTACCGCCACGATCCGCATCACGCTTGAATCCAGTCGCGAGCACGTGCAGGAAGGCGCGTGCGCGCCTTCCCAACGAGTCCAACCATGTCAAAAATCCAGAAACTCACCGCCGTCAAGGGCATGAACGACATCCTGCCCAAGGACGCCGCGCTGTGGGAATACTTCGAAGACACCGTGCGCGGCGTGATGCGCACCTACGGCTATAGCCAGATCCGCACGCCCATCGTCGAGTACACGCCCTTGTTCCATCGCGGCATCGGTGAAGTCACCGACATCGTCGAAAAAGAGATGTACTCGTTCGAGGATTCGCTGAACGGCGAGAAGCTGTCGTTGCGGCCGGAATGCACGGCGTCGGTCTGCCGCGCGGCCATCGAGCACAACCTGGTGTACGACGGCGGCAAGCGGCTTTGGTATCAAGGGCCGATGTTCCGCCATGAGCGTCCGCAGCGCGGCCGTTATCGCCAATTCCACCAGGTCGGTGCCGAGGCGCTCGGATTCGCCGGTCCCGACGTGGATGCCGAATTGATCTTCCTGTGCGCGCGGTTGTGGGAAGAACTCGAATTGCCGGGCGTGCAGCTCACGCTCAATTCGCTGGGCAACAAGGAAGAACGTGCGCGCCATCGCGCCGACCTGATCGCCCACCTCGAAACCAACCTCGAGGCGCTCGACGCCGATGCCAAGCGGCGCATGCACACCAATCCGTTGCGGGTGCTCGATTCGAAGAATCCGGCGGTCCGTGAAGTGGCCGATCGTGCGCCCAAGCTCATCGATTATCTCGGCGAGGATTCGCTCGCGCATTTCACGCAATTGCAAAAACTGCTCAAGGCGCGCGGCATCGGCTTCGAGATCGACCCCAAACTCGTGCGCGGGCTCGATTATTACAACCTGACGGTGTTCGAATGGGTCACCACCGAGCTCGGCTCCCAGGGCACGATCTGCGGCGGCGGCCGCTACGACGGCCTGATGGAGCTGCTCGGCGGGCAAAGCGTTCCGGCCTGCGGTTTCGGGATGGGCGTCGAGCGGGTGCTGGAACTCATCGGCCAGAGCGGTTTTGCGGCCCAGCCGGCGCTCGACGTCTATGTGGTGCACGCGGGCGAGGGTGCCTTGAGCGTGGCCATGCAGGTGGCCGAAGGCTTGCGTGACCAAGGCTTCGACGCCATCGTCCACGCCGGGGAGGCCAGCTTCAAGAGCCAGATGAAGAAGGCCGACGCCAGCGGCGCCACATTCGCCGTGATCATCGGCGAGGACGAGGTGCGCAATGGCCAGGCGACGCTCAAGGCTTTGCGCGATGCCCAAGGCAACGAAATGCACGGCGGCGCGCAGGAACGCGTCGGGCTCGATGCGCTCGCCAACCGCCTCTTGGAAGCATTTGGTCTCGAATCACTGACCTGACCGCAGCGCCTCGACTATGGCCGGTTGGCGCCGGTCACGTAGAATGCGCGCACTTCAGACGGACGCTCTATGGCATACGACCTTCAAGAACAGGAACAACTCGCCGAACTCAAGGCGTGGTGGGCAAGCTACGGCACGCTGCTGCTCGGCGCCTTGCTGGTGGCGGCGCTCGGCTTCGCCGGCTGGCGCGGCTACGAAGCCTGGCGCGGCAAACAGGCGATCACCGCTTCGACCTTGTTCGACGCCGCGCAATCGGCGCTCGACGCCAAGGACGAGGCGAAATTCAAGACCGCCGTGTCGACCTTGACCGATCAGTACCCGCGCACCTTGTACGCCAGCATGGCCGCCCTGGAAGCCGCCAAGCATTACGTCGATGCCGGCGATCTCAAATCGGCCGAAGCGCAATTGCAATGGGTCGTCGATCGTTCCTCGTCGGATGAGTCGCGCGCCCTGGCGCGTCTGCGCCTGGCTGGCCTGATGCTCGACCAGCAACGCTACGACGACGGCCTGAAGGTGCTCGATAAATCGGGTGCCCCGGCTGCGTTCGAGCCTTTGTTCGCCGATCGGCGCGGTGATCTGTACGTGGCGATGAAAAAGCCCGACGAAGCGCGCAAGGCCTATCAGGCCGCGCTCGAAAAGCTCTCGCAGCAATCGGGCGCTTTGCGCAATGTGGTTCAACTCAAACTCGATGCGCTCGGGGAAGGCTGACATGCGTGCATGGTTGGCGGCGGCATGCGTGGCTTGTGCGACGCTCGCCGGCTGCGGTCTGTTCAGTGACGATTCCAAGCGCGTTCCGACGCCTCTGGTCGACTTCAAGGCGACGATGGCGCCGCGGGTGTCGTGGTCGACCAGCGTCGGCTCGTCAGGCATCTACAACCTCGCGCCCGCGATCGTCGGCACCGCGGTGTATGCGGCTTCCGTCGACGGCAATGTCGTGCGCATCGATGCGACCAATGGCAGCTCGAAATGGCGTAGTTCGGTCGATCTGAAGATTTCTGCCGGCGTCGCCGCCAACGATGATCTGGTCGTGGTCGGCGGCCCCGATGGCGACGTGGTCGCGCTCGATGCCGCGAGCGGCAAGCAGCGCTGGGCCGTCAAGGTGCCGGGCGAACTGTACGGAACGCCGGTGATTGCCGGCTCCTTGGTCGTCCTGCGTTCGTCGGATGCGCGCCTGTTTGCGCTCGACCTTGGCAATGGCGCACGCGCCTGGACGCTGCAGCGTCCGCTGCCCTCGCTGGTGCTGCGTGCCGATGCCGGCATGACGGCTTACGGCGAGACGCTGCTCGCGAGCTTCCCGGGCGGTCGTCTGCTGGCGGTCAGTCTCAAGACCGGCACCGTGCGCTTCGATGCGGCGGTCGCCAGTCCCAAGGGCACCACCGAGCTCGAACGCATCGCCGACGTGGTCGGCACGCCCGCGCTCGACGGCAACGACGCCTGCGTCGCGGCCTATCAAGGCCGGATCGCCTGCGTCAATGCGCAGACCGGATCGGTGTTATGGGGCCGTGAGTTTTCCTCGCCCTTGAGCGTTGCGGCCGATGCCAGCTATGTGTTCGGCATCGACGAGCGTTCGGTCGTGCATGCCTTCGTGCATGGCAGCGGCGTTTCGATGTGGAGCAACGACAAGCTCAAGGATCGCGGACTCGGCGCGCCAACCTCCTGGCAACGCGCGGTGGTGGTCGGCGATTACCAGGGCTATCTGCATTTCCTCAGCCGCGACGAGGGCGTGTTCATCGCCCGCATGCCGACCGACGGTTCCGCAGTGCGTGTGGCACCGCGTCTGCTCGATCGCGCCGGCACGTCCTTGCTGATCGTTCAGACCAGCGCCGGTGGCGTGTACGCCATCGAGGCGCAATGACGCGTACCTTTGCGACGCGGGTAATGGAGCGACGATGAAACCGGTCATTGCGATCGTCGGCCGCCCGAACGTCGGCAAATCGACGTTGTTCAACCGGCTCACCCGCAGCCGCGATGCGCTCGTGGCGGATCTGCCGGGCCTGACGCGCGACCGCCATTACGGCGAAGGGCGCGTCGGCGACCGGCCTTATCTCGTCATCGACACCGGCGGTTTCGAGCCGGTGGCGAAAGACGGCATCCTGCACGAGATGGCGCGCCAGACCATGCAGGCGATTGCCGAGGCCGATGCGGTCATCTTCGTGGTCGACGGACGCAGCGGCATGACGCCGCAAGACGAGATCATTGCCGACCGTCTGCGACGCGCGGCCGCCAAGGTGCATGTGGCGGTCAACAAGGCCGAAGGCATGCGCGACACCGCGATCTCCGCGGAGTTCTATGCGCTGGGTCTGGGTGAGCCTTACACGATTTCGTCGGCGCACGGCGATGGCGTGCGCGAACTGATCGACACCATCCTCGAAGGCTTTCCGCAGGAAGAAGTGGCCGATCCCGAGGTTCGTGATCGGCGTATTCGCCTGGCGGTCGTGGGCCGGCCCAACGTCGGCAAATCGACTTTCATCAATGCGCTGATCGGCGAAGAACGACTGATCGCCTTCGACATGCCGGGCACCACGCGCGATGCGATCGAGGTCGAATTCGATTCCGGCGACCACAAATACACGCTGATCGACACCGCCGGCTTGCGTCGGCGCGGCAAGGTCTTCGAGGCGGTCGAGAAGTTTTCGGTGGTCAAGACCTTGCAGGCGATTTCCGATGCGAACGTCGTGATCCTCATGCTCGATGCGCGCCAGGACATTTCCGATCAGGACGCGCACATCGCGGGTTTCGTCGTCGAGCAAGGCCGCGCGGTCGTGCTTGCGGTCAACAAATGGGACGGACTCGATGAAGATCGGCGCGACGAGATCAAGCGCGATCTGGCCCGCAAACTGACCTTCATGGGGTTTGCCAAGCTGCATTTCATCTCGGCCTTGCAGCACCGCGGCATCGGCGCGCTGATGAGTTCGGTGCGCGCGGCGCACGAAGCGGCCTTCCGCAAGCTGCCCACCCCCAAGCTCACCCGCGTGCTCGCCGAAGCCGTGCAGCATCAGGCGCCGCCGCGGCATGGCGTTTCGCGGCCCAAGCCGCGCTATGCCCACCAGGGCGGCATGAACCCGCCGATCGTCATCATCCATGGCAGCGGGTTGCAGCATGTGCCGCCGCATTACACGCGTTTTCTGGAGAACCGGTTCCGTGCCGTCTTCGATCTGGCGGGGACGCCGCTACGCATCGAATACCGGACCACGGCCAATCCGTATGCCAAGTCGGCGGGCTGAAATCCGGGCTGAGGGAGTGCCCTCGGTTGCTGCCCGATTCCGGTTTGGGGTAATGTTCCGGCGCGCAGTCCCACAAGAATGTCTCAAAAGTTGGAGCTCACCATGAGTAATAAAGGGCAGTTGCTACAAGATCCTTTCCTGAATGCGCTCCGCAAAGAGCATGTGCCCGTGGCGATCTATCTCGTCAACGGCATCAAGCTCCAAGGTCAGATCGAGTCCTTCGACCAATACGTCGTCCTGTTGCGCAACACCGTCACCCAGATGGTTTACAAGCACGCCATTTCGACGGTCGTGCCGGC
>CAXBRX010000183.1:0-6961 GCA_963977835.1 uncultured Derxia sp. | reverse complement strand
AGCACCCGGCGCGCGGTAGCCGGGCCGATGCCGGGCACCAGCAGCGCGACGCGCAAGCCGGCGATGCGCGCACGCGGATTCGCGGCCCAGCGCAGCACCGACAAAGCGTCCTTGATGTGCGCGGCTTCGAGGAATTTGAGCCCGCCGTATTTCACGAACGGAATGCCGCGTCGGCCGAGTTCGAGTTCGAGCAACGCGCTATGGTCGGAGGCGCGAAACAACACCGCCTGGGCCTTGAGCGCCAGGCCGTTCTCGCGCTGGGCGAGCACCCGGTCGGCGACCCAGCGCGCTTGCGCGGTTTCGTCTTCGACGCTGACGAGTTGCGGCTTTTCGCTCGACGCGCGGTCGGTCCACAAACGCTTGGCGTAACGCTCGCTCGCGAGCGCGATCACCGCGTTGGAGGCGTCGAGGATGGGCTGGGTCGAACGGTAATTGCGTTCGAGCGTGACCACGCGTGCGGGCGTGGCAAAGGCTTGCGGAAAATCGAGAATGTTGCGCACCTCGGCGGCGCGAAACGCGTAGATGGCTTGCGCATCGTCGCCGACCACGGTGAGGCCCACGCCTTCGGGCTTGAGCGCGCGCAGGATGGCGGCCTGCAAACGGTTGGTGTCCTGGTATTCATCGACGAGCACATGATCGAAGCGCGCGCCGAGTTCACGCGCGAATGCGGGCTCGGCGAGCATCTGCGCCCAGGCGGCGAGCAGGTCGTCGTAATCGAGCGCGTGCTGATGCAGTTTTTCGCGCGCATAGGCGCCGAACAAACGCTTGAGTTCAGCTTCCCATTGCGCGCACCACGGAAAATCGTCGCGCAACACGTCGGCGAGCGGCACTTGCTTGTTGACCACGCGCGAATAGATCGCGAGACAGGTGGCCTTGAGTGGAAACCGCTGGCGTTGCGCGGCCAGGCCTTGGTCTTGCCGCACCAGGCCCATGAGGTCTTCGGCATCGCCGCGGTCGAGGATGGTGAAGGCATCGGCCAGGCCGATGCGCGGCGCGTATTCGCGCAACAGGCGCGCGCCGATGCCATGGAAGGTGCCGGCCCAGCGCAATTGCGGCACGCCTTGCGTGGCCGCGAGCCCGAGCGCCTGATGCAGAACCCGGCCCACGCGTTGTTCCATGGCTTGTGCGGCGCGGCGAGAAAACGTGAGCAGCAGCACGCGTTGCGGATCGGCGCCCGCGAGCACCAGACGCGCAACGCGCGCGGCCAGCGTCATGGTCTTGCCCGAGCCGGCGCCCGCAATGACGAGCAAAGGCGGCGCCGGCACGATGTGCCCGGCCGCATCGAGCCCATGCTCGACCGCGGCGCTTTGCGCGTCGTTCAGATCGGCGAACGGATCGGGGCGATCGAAGACCACATCGGCGGCGACATCGGCAACAGGCATGCCGCCATCTTACTGGATATCCATCCAGCCAACACCTTCAGAACAAGCTGGACGCGATGTTGATCGTGAGCGCGAGCACGGTGGTGTTGAAGAAGAAGGCGAGCATGCAATGCAACAACCCGATGCGACGCATGGCGCTGCTGGTGAAGCTCACATCCGCGGTCTGGGCCGAGGTGCCGATCACGCAGGCGAAATACAGAAAATCGCCGTAATCGGGTTGTTCGGTGCCCGGAAATTCGAGGCCGCAATGCGCGCTGCCGTCATGTGCACGCGCTGCATAGAAATCGTGCGCGTAATGCAGTGCGAACATGATCTGCATGAACGACCAGGCCGAAAGAATGGTCAGCACCACGAGGCCGATGTGCTCGGTGCGCGCGAGGCCATGCATGTCGCGCACGACCGAAAGCTCGAACACCACCGCGACCAGCGCGGCGATCGCGGCCAGCACCGTGAGCGTGAGCACCGCGATGCGGCCGTCGTCTTGCAGGCGCGCGCGTTCGCGCATGCGCGAAGGCGTCGAGGTCAGCATCATGCGCAAGGCCAGCGCGATGTAGAGCACCGCGCCCGCATTCCAGGCCAGGATGGCGCGCGTCGGCGCATGCACCGGCACGCACCAGGGCAGCAGGCACCAGACGCACAAGCCGACCAGCATCCCGATGAACAGGCGCGGCCGCGCATGCAGCGCGCGCAGGAACCGGTGGCGGCGCCACCAATGCGGATGGGTGATGGTGGGCGGCTCGGTCATGCGCGGCTCAACCCGGCTGCACGCTCATCGGTTCGAGCCGGGCGCGGAACGCCGTCGGCATGGGCGCAATGCGCCGGCTGGCCGGATCGATGAAGACGATGCCCGATTTGCCGCGCGCGACTTCGCGCCCGGTCTTGCGCTCGCTGATCCGGTAGCGCAGGTCGAAGCCGTATTTGTTGAGATCGTCGGCCACCATCTCGATGACCAAGGTCTCGCCATGAAACCCTTCCGACAGGTATTGCACGGCCGCGTCGGCCACCACGATGGACAAGTCTTCGACCGCGTGTTCGGCATAGCCGAGTTGCTGGAAGAAGCGCACCCGCGCCTCGGAGACGAACATCAACAAAATGGCGTTGTCGAGATGCCCGCCCGCGTTGATGTGGTTGAAATGGATGTCGAGCGCGGTCGAGAACGAAAACCGCGCCGGTACATCGAGCCGCACACGCGCCATCGGCTCACTCCACCAAGGTGAAATGTTCGACCACCGGCGGCTGGGCGAAGAACGGCCCGACGATGCCGCGCCATTGCGCGAACGCCGCCGAGCCGCGGAAGTCCACCGTATGGTTTTCGAGGGTGCGCCAGGTGATGAGCAACAGATAGCGCTCGGGCGTTTCGATGCCGCGCTTGATCTCGTGCTTCACATAGCCCTTGGCCTGGGCGATGACGGTGGCCACGCCGGTATGCAGCGCCACCTCGAACTCGGCATTGCGCCCCGGTGCGATGCGGATGTCGGCGACTTCGAGAATCATGGGTTCGGTCTCCGAAAAGATCAGACGCGTTGCTTGTTGACGGCCGCATCGACGGCCGCGAGCGCCGTCATGTTGACGATGCGACGCACCGTGGCCGTGGGCGTGAGCACATGGGCCGCGCGCGCCGCGCCGAGCAGGATGGGGCCGATGGTCACGCCTTCGCCGCCGCTCATCTTGAGCAAATTGAACGAGATGTTGGCCGCATCGACGTTGGGCATGATGAGCAGATTGGCCTCGCCCTTGAGCGTGGTCTGCGGCAAAGCACGGGTGCGGATCTCTTCGGACAGCGCCGAATCGCCCTGCATTTCGCCATCGACTTCGAGCTCGGGGCATTGCTCGGCCAGCAACTCGCGCGCACGGCGCATCTTGCGCGCGCTCGCGGTCTCGACGCTGCCGAAATTCGAATGCGAGAGCAGCGCCACCTTGGGCACCAGGCCAAAGCGCGTCACTTCTTCAGCCGCCATGCGCGCGATCGCGACGATTTCTTCGGCGCTCGGGTTTTCGTTGACGTAAGTGTCGGCCACGAACAAGGTGCGCTCGGGCAGCAGCAGCACATTCATCGAAGCGAACACGCAAGCGTCGGAACGCCGGCCGATCACATTCTCGATATGGTTCAGATGCGCGTGGTACTGGCCCACCGTGCCGCACAGCATCGCATCGCATTCGCCCATTTCGAGCAGCAGCGCGCCGATCAACGAAGGCTTGCGCAGGATGGCTTCCTTGGCCGCCTCGGGCGTGATGCCCGACCGGCCTTGCAATTGCTGATAACGCTGCCAGCAAGCGCGGTAGCGCGGATCGTTGTTGATGTTGACCAGATCGAAATCGCGCCCGGCTTCGACGCGCAGGCCGAATTTTTCGACACGCGCAGCGATGACTTCGGGGCGGCCGATCAGCATCGGACGCGCGAGTTTTTCATCGACCACGATCTGCACCGCGCGCAACACGCGTTCTTCTTCGCCTTCGGTGTACAGCACGCGTTTGAGCTCGGCCTTGGCGCGGCCGAACACCGGTTTCATGATGAGCCCGGTGTGATAGACGAATTGCGAAAGCTTTTCGCGATAGGCGTCGAAGTCCGCGATCGGATGCGTGGCCACGCCCGAATCCATCGCGGCCTGGGCGACTGCCGGCGCGATGGTGACGATGAGGCGCGGATCGAAAGGCTTGGGGATCAGGTATTCGGGCCCGAACGAAAGATCGGCATCGCGATAAGCCTGAGCCACCACGTCCGATTGTTCGGCGCGCGCAAGTTCGGCAATCGCGCGCACGCAGGCGAGCTTCATTTCCTCGGTGATGGTCGTGGCGCCCACATCGAGCGCGCCGCGGAAAATGAAGGGGAAGCACAAGACATTGTTGACCTGATTCGGATAGTCCGAGCGGCCGGTGGCGATGATCGCGTCGGGGCGCACCGCCTTGGCTTCCTCGGGCATGATCTCCGGGGTCGGATTCGCGAGCGCGAAGATGAGCGGGTTCGGCGCCATCTTCGACACCATCGCGGGCTTGAGCACACCCGCCGTCGACAGGCCCAGGAAGACATCGGCCCCGGCGATCACATCGGTGAGCCAACGCGCTTCGGTGGTCTGGGCATAGCGCGCCTTGTTGGGTTCCATGTTGGCTTCGCGGCCGACATGGATCACGCCCTTGGAATCGCAAACATAAACGTTCTCGCGCTTGATGCCGAGGGCGCACCACAGGTCGAGGCAGGCGATCGCCGCCGCGCCCGCGCCCGAGCAGACCACCTTGACCGAGCCGATGTCCTTGCCGACCACCGCAAGGCCGTTGAGCATGGCCGCGGCCGAGATGATGGCGGTGCCGTGCTGGTCGTCATGGAAGACGGGAATCTTCATGCGCTCGCGCAGCTTCTTTTCCACATAGAAGCAATCGGGCGCCTTGATGTCTTCGAGATTGATGCCGCCGAAAGTCGGTTCGAGCCGCGCGATGGTTTCCACCAGCGCATCGGGGTCGAGTTCATCGACTTCGATGTCGAACACATCGATGCCGGCGAATTTCTTGAACAAACAGCCCTTGCCTTCCATGACCGGCTTGCCGGCCAAAGGGCCGATGTGGCCCAGGCCCAGCACCGCGGTGCCGTTGGTGATGACCGCGACCAGATTGCCGCGCGAGGTCAGGGTTTGCGCTTCGCGCGGGTCGGCGACGATGGTGTCGCAGGCCGCGGCGACGCCGGGGGAATAGGCGAGCGCGAGATCGCGCTGATTCGAAAGGCTTTTGGTCGGGGTGACCGAAATCTTGCCGGCCGTCGGGCGGCGGTGATAGTCGAGCGCCGCGGCGCGCAGTTGTTCGTCCATCGAGGGATTCTCCGAATTGTGGCTTCCCGAAACGGTCTGTCGGCCGCCGGGGGTTTGCCGGTATACCACGGCCGGCGGTCCGGCGTCTGTCTGCCCCGCCACCGGGGCTCAGTCGGGCGGGTTCCAGGCCATGAAGGCCGGCAAGGCGCGCTCGAGTTCGGCACGGCAGGCGGCCGAGACCGGCGTCATGGGCAGGCGCAATTCCTCGGCGATCTCGCCTTGCAGCGCGAGCGCAGCCTTGATCGGACCCGGGTTGGGTTCGCTGAACAACAACCGGATCATGGGTTGCAGCACGCGGGCGATCGTGCGCGCGGCCGGCAATCGGCCCGCGCGGATGTGGTCGATCATGCGTCGGTACAGATCGGGCCGCAGATGGGCGGCGGCCGAAATCGCGCCATGCCCGCCCAGACAACAGGCGACGAAAATCAGATCGTCCTCGCCGCTGAGCACCTTGAGCGGCGTGGTCTCGATGAGGCCGCGCAATTGCGCGAGATTGCCGCCGCATTCCTTGATCGCGACGAAGCGCGGGTTCTCGGCCAGCGCACGCGCGGTGTCGAGCGCGATGTTGACGCCGGTGCGATACGGGATGTTGTACAGCACGATCGGCAATTCGGTCGCCTGCGCGATCGCCTCGAAATGCAGGCGCACCCCTTCCTGCGACGGGCGCACGTAATACGGCGCGCTGATCAACAAGCCGGCCGCACCGCTGGCATCGAGCGCGGCGGCGCGCGCCGCCACCGTCGCGGTGTCATAGCCGGCCAGGCCGAACAAGACCGGGCAGGCACCATCGACGGCTTCGAGCACCGCCGCGAGCAGTCGCGCTTGCTCGGCGTCGTCCATGGTCGCGGGCTCGCCCGTGGTGCCGCACAGCGCAAGCCCGTCGACGCCTTCGTCGACCAGACGCCGCGCGAGCTTTTGCGCCGCCGGCAGATCGACTTCGCCTCCACGAAACGGGGTGATCAACGGGACCCAGATTCCTTCAAATTCCAACATGCAGTGCTCCTCGGCATCGGTTGAGATCGATGTCCGGCGCGCGATATGCGCGCCCTCGCCTGTGCAGTCCATCGCGCGGGATCTGGCTCGGGCACAACATTGGAAATGGCTGGGAAGAGAAGTAGGCGAGCAGTCCCGTCGGTCAGAGCCGGACAGGACGCACGCCCCGTCAGGCGGGATGGCGTTTTTTCGATGCGCCGACGCCTTGCACCGGCGCGCGCAATCCCGCTTGCCGGGGGGCAAGACGACGGGACGAAAGCGGGGTCGGGAGCATGGGCTGGATCGGTGGGACCGCGCCACTTTACACGAGTGCCGTTTGCCGCCGCCAGCCGGCAAGACTAGAGTCCTGCGCTTGCGCCCGGTCCGCCGCGGCGCGCAGTGGTCAACAAGAAACCCTCGGAGTTCCCCATGAAGACTCGCCTCGCGCTCGAATTCGCCGACATCCAGACCATCCTCGCCGCCGCCGAACAGGAAGCGCGCGCCAACGCATGGTCGGTCAGCATCGTCGTCGCCGACGACGGCGGCCACCCGCTGGCGCTGGAGCGTCTGGACGGCTGTGCGCCGATCGCCTCCTACATCGCCAGCGAGAAGGCCCGCAGCGCCGCGCTCGGTCGCCGCGAAACCAAGGGTTATGAAGATATGGTCAATGGTGGCCGCAGCGCCTTCCTCTCCGCGCCAGTGGTCTGCTCGCTGGAAGGCGGCGTACCGGTGGTGGTCGACGGCCAGGTCATCGGAGATCGGAAGAGCGTCGTGTAGGGAAAGAGTGTAGATCTCGGTGGTCGCCGTATC
>CAXBRX010000182.1:0-6965 GCA_963977835.1 uncultured Derxia sp. | reverse complement strand
CAGATGAAGAACTGGCTGCCGGCGCTGTCGCGTCTTCCGGGCACGAGCACCGCGGCGACGGCGCCCGCCATGTGCCATCCGGCAATTGCGGCGGTGCCGGCCATGAGCACCGGGGCCAATGCCCAACCGACGTTGCCCGAGAGTCCGTGCATCGAAAACGCGTGGCCCAGCCGCGGCGGCGTGACCCGATGATTGAGCAAGGTGAAATCGACGGGGTGGAACACGCTGTTGCCCATGCCGGCAAGACTCGCGCAGACGATCAACATCGAATAATCGGTGGCCAACGCCAATACCGTCGCGCTCGCGCACAACAGCCCGATGCCGATGAACAAGACCGTCCGCGCACCAGTGCGATCGACCACGAAGCCGGCCAGGGCTTGACCGATCGCACTAATGGTGAAAAACACGCTCATGAGAAACCCCACTTGCGTGAAGTTGAGTCCCATGTCCCGCATCAACCACGGAAACAGCGGCGGCAGCATCAGGTGAAAGAAATGCGAAACGGCGTGGGCGAGCCCGACGAGGCCGATTACCTCGAAATCGCTCGTGCCGGCCGCTGCGGCGGGCGTGTTTTCCATGTTCGATCCAGTGGGATTGCGCCCGAGCGCGCCGTCTTCGCGGGCGTCAATTGGCGGCGTTGGAGGCCGGTCTCGATTCTAATGCCCGGCATCTGCCGCGCGCGCAAACCGTGGCATCATCACGGCCTTTGCGATCATCCGTCGCACTTTGTATTTTCGGCAGACATGCCCTCATCCGTACGCGCGCTATCACTCACAAGGGGATTCGCCGTGCTGTTCACCTGCATCGCCCTCGGCGCATGCGGTGTCAGCAATGCGCCCCAGCCCAAGGAACTCCTGGCGGAGAACGTGTTCTTCACGTCCTTCCAAGAGCGGCCCAAATACCTCGACCCGGTCAGTTCGTATTCGAACGACGAGTCGATCTTCACGTATTCGATCTACGAACCGGTCTATCAGTACCATTATCTGAAGCGACCGTACGTGCTCGAAGGCCGCACGGCGACCGAGGTCTCCACGCCCAAGTATTTCGACAAGGCCGGCAAGCCTTTGCCCGATGACGCGCCGAGTGAAGCGATCGCCACCAGCGTCTACACGATCCATCTGAAACCGGGCATCAAGTTCCAGCCGCACCCGGCTTTTGCGCAGGACGCGCAAGGCAAGCCGCTGTATCTCGATCTGAAGCCCGAAGCCATTGCCGGCAAATTCTCGATCCACGATTTCTCGCTGGCCGGTGCCGCGACCAGCACGCGCGAATTGACGGCCGACGATTACGTTTACGAGATCAAGCGCATCGCGAGTCCGTACGTCTCGACGCAATTCGTCTCGATGCCCTCGCCGATGTACAGCCTGATGAGCCAATACATCGTCGGTCTGCGCGATCTCGGCGAACGTCTGCGCACCGAGCGCAAAGCCGCTTTGGCGGCACGGCCGCCACGCGATCAATACCTGCCCTGGCGCGATCTGCGCGAGGTGCCGTTCGAAGGCGCACGCGCCGTCGATGCGCATACGCTCGAAGTCCGCGTGGTCGGCAAATATCCGCAATTCAAGTACTGGCTGGCGATGCCTTTCTTCGCCCCCGTGCCCTGGGAGGCCGACAAGTTCTATGCCCAGCGCGGCATGGCTGCCAACGGTCTGCAACTCAATTCCTGGCCGGTCGGCACTGGCGCCTTCATGCTCTGGGAGCAAGGCGCCAACCGATACGTGCTCAAGCGCAACCCCAACTACCGCGGCGAACCGTATCCGTGCGAGGGCATGCCCGGCGATCGCGAGCGCGGTCTGCTCGAAGATTGCGGCAAGCCCATCCCCTTCCTTGACGAGATCGTGTTCTCGCTCGAAAAGGAAAAACAGCCCGAAGAAACCAAGTTCCTGCAAGGCTATTACGACGCACCGCGGGTCGAGCGCCTGGATACCGCCTTCCCCTTGTTGAAAGAGGTCATGGATCACTCGGGCCGTTACGAGATGATCAAGGACCACGGCATCCAGATGGTCAACACCCTGGAGCCGAACAACTGGTACATGGGCTTCAACTGGCTCGACCCGGTGGTCGGCAAAGGCAACACGCCGGCCGAGCAGGAAAAGCATCGCAAGCTGCGCCAGGCGATTTCGATCGCGACCGACTGGGAAGAGCATTACACGGTGTTCTTCGACACTTACGGTCCGGCGCAGACCGCCATGAGCCCGGTGCCGCCGGGCTTGTTCGGCTACCGCGACGGCGAGGCCGGGGTCAATCCGATCACCCATGTCTGGAAAGACGGCCAGGCCGTCCGTCGCCCGCTCGAAGAAGCCAAGAAGCTGCTGGCCGAAGCCGGTTACCCGGATGGGCGCGACGAGAAGACCGGCCGCCCGCTCGTGCTTTATTACGACAGCAACGGCGTCGGCCCGGCCTATCAGGCGCGCCTCGACTGGCAGGTCAAGCAGATGGCCAAGCTCAATGTGCAGCTGGAAATCCGCTCGGCCGATTACAACCGCTTCCAGGACCGCATGCGCAAAGGCCAGGCGCAACTGTATTTCTGGGGCTGGCTGGCCGATTACCCGGATGCCGAGAATTTCCTCTTCCTGCTCTACGGTCCGCAAGCCAAGGCCAAGTACGACGGCGAAAACAACTCGAACTTCGAGGACCCGGAATACGACCGTCTGTACAACCAGATGAAAGACCTGCCCGATGGTCCGGAGCGCCAGGCGGTCATCGACAAGATGGTCGACATCGTGCGCCGTGAAGCGGTCTGGATGTTCGGCGTCTACCCGGGCTCGACCGGGCTGTATCAATCGTGGGTGGGCAATGCGAAGCCGACCATCATCATCCGCAACCACGTCCAGTACCTGAAGGTCGATCCGAAGATGCGTGTGCAAAAGATCGCGCAATGGAACCGCCCCGAATGGTGGCCGATCGGCGTGGCGGTGGCCTTGTTCCTGCTGATCGCCTGGCCCGCCTGGCGCATCTGGCGCCGACGCGAAAACGCCACCGCGCGCAAGTCTTACGCCGACATCGCAAGGAGCGCCTGACGTGCTGAGCTATGTGATCCGACGAGCGATTTACGCCGTGCTCGTGCTGGCCGGCGTGAATCTGCTGACCTTCATCCTGTTCTTCTCGGTCAATACGCCCGACGACATGGCGCGCATGCAATTGGGCGGCAAGCGCGTCTCGCAAGAGTCGGTCGACCGCTGGAAGGCCGAGCGCGGTTACGACCGTCCGTACTATTTCAACCCCGCGAGCGCGGGCGTGCAGAAGATCACCAACACGGTGTTCTTCGAGAGCTCAGCGCGCATGCTGTCCTTCGACTTTGGCAAGACCAACGAAGGCCGCGACATCGCCGACGAATTGCTCAAGCGCCTGGCGCCCACGGCTGCCGTTGCGATTCCGGTGTTTTTCCTGACCGTCGGCGTGTCGATCCTGTTCGCACTCGGCCTCGTGATGTTCCGCGGCACCCGGCTCGACACCGCGGGCGTGATCCTGCTGGTCGCGTTGATGTCGATTTCATCGCTGTTCTTCATCATCGTTGGCCAATACGCCTTTGCCAAGGTGCTGCGTCTGATGCCGATCTCGGGCTACGTGCCCGGGCCCGCGATGTTCACCTTCACGCTGCTGCCGGTGCTGGTGCTGGTCATCTCGCGCCTCGGCCCCGACTCGCGCCTGTACCGCTCGATCTACCTCGAAGAATTGAGCAAGGACTATGTGCGCACCGCGCGTGCCAAAGGCATGGCCGAATCGCGCGTGCTGCTCGTGCATGTGCTGCGCAATTCGCTGATTCCGATCATCACCGCTTCGGGCCTGCTGTTGCCCGCGCTGTTCGCCGGCGCGATCGTGACGGAGACCTTCTTCGGCATTCCGGGCCTGGGCAGTTTCACCATCGAAGGCATCACCCAGCAGGACTTCAACATCGTGCGCGCGGTGGTGTTCTTCGGGTCGTTCATCTATGTGCTCGCCTTCTTGTTGACCGACATCGCCTACTCGTGGGCCGATCCGCGCGTCCGACTCCATTGAGCCCCTCCTCGCCTCGTAAAGCCGATACACCATGAAGCTTGTCGTTCTGTGGACCGATGCGGTCGTCTTCCTGCTGATCGCGGCGATCTGGTGGTACGCGTTCAAAGTCACGCGCACACCGCATCTGGCCGCAACGTGGCGCAAGGCGTTTGTTGCGCGCACAGGTGCCGCCACCGCCACCATCCTGACCTTGTTCGCATTGGTCGGCGTGCTCGACTCCATGCATTTCCGCACCTTGCTGCCCGATTCGAACGCCGCGACCCCCTCGTACTCGGCGGTGACGCGCTCGGTGCTCGATGTGATCCTCGCCAAACAGGAAGCCTCGCGCGAGACCAGCTATTCCGCCCCGCTCGCCTACCTCGGCTACGAGAAGGAAGCACAGATCATCGAGGGTAAGGCGGTGCGTGTTCACCCGCGCTTGAAATTCGGTGGTGCCGCGCTGACCGATCCCGAGAATCAATGGGGGGTCGACGTGGCCACGCGCGTGCTCGGCGGCGCCGTGGTCGGCGCATTGCTCACCATGCTGGCCTGCGGCTTTGCAGCCGCGCTGCGCGCACGCTCGGCCGGCATCGGATTCAATCAGGCCTGGCAACAGATCAAACGGCGCGAAACGTCGATGCCGATCAAGACGGTACTGATCACGCTCGGTGTGTTCTTCGTGCTGGCCGGCATCGTCGGCGCCTTGGCGTCGCAATACCATGTCTTCGGCACCGACCGGGTCGGCAACGATCTGCTTTACGTTGTGCTCAAGAGCATTCGCACGGCGCTGGTGATCGGCACCATGACGACTCTCGTGACGCTGCCGATCGCGGTGGGCCTGGGCATCCTGGCCGGCTATCTGCGCGGCTGGGTCGACGAGGTGATCCAGTACGTCTACACCGTCATCAATTCGATTCCGTATGTGTTGCTGATCGCGGCGGCCGTGCTCATCTTGTTGAACTTCATCGATGCGCACCCCGAGATGTTCCAGACCGCGGCCGAGCGTACCGATGCGCGCTTGTTCTTCCTGTGCGTGATCCTCGGCATGACGAGCTGGACCGAGTTGTGCCGACTGATCCGCGGTGAAGTGATGAAGCTGCGCGAATTCGAATACGTGCAGGCCGCGCAAGCCTTCGGTGTCGGCACCTGGCGCATCATGACCGTGCATCTGCTGCCCAACGTGATGCACCTGATCCTCATCACGGTCGTGATCAGCTTCTCGGGGCTAGTGCTGGCCGAAGCCATTCTTTCCTACGTCGGCGTCGGCGTCGATCCGTCGATGGCCAGCTTCGGCATGCTCATCAATACGGCCCGACTCGAACTCTCGCGCGAACCCGCGATCTGGTGGACGCTCGCCACCGCCTTCGCCTTCATGTTCGCCCTCGTGCTGTCCGCCAACATTTTTGCCGACGCGGTTCGTGATGCCTTCGATCCGCGTTCGCTGCGCCGCTAACTTCGCCAAGCACCGCTGCCGCCATGCTCAAGCTCGATAACGTTCGCACCGAGATCGATTCCAGTCAGGGAATCGTGGTCGCCGTCGACGGTGTGTCCCTCGAAATCAAGACCGGCGAGACCTTCGCCCTGGTCGGTGAATCCGGAAGCGGCAAATCCGTCACTGCGTTGTCCATCGCGCGACTGTTGCCCGAGAACGCCTGCATCCCGGCCGGTTCGGTGCAACTCGACGACATCGATCTCGTCGACCTGCCTGAGCACGAAATGCGCAAGGTCCGCGGCCGCCGTGTCTCGATGATCTTCCAGGAGCCGGCGACCAGCCTGAACCCGGTGTTGACGGTCGGCATGCAGATCATCGAAGTGATCGAAGCGCATACCCCCTTGCGTGGCAAGGCGGCGCGCACACGTGCCATCGAATGGCTGCGCCGGGTCGGTATCCCTGAACCCGAACGCCGCATCGACACCTATCCGTTCCAGATGTCGGGCGGACAAAAGCAACGCGTGATGATCGCGATTGCGCTGGCCGCAGAGCCGGAACTGTTGATCGCCGACGAGCCGACCACCGCGCTCGACGTGACGGTGCAAAAACAGATCCTCGACCTCCTGCTCGATCTGCAACGCGAGCGCCACATGGCGATCCTGCTGATCACGCATGACCTCGGCGTCGCGCGTGAGCGGGCCGACGACGTGATCGTGATGTATGCCGGTCGGGCGGTCGAGGCGGGCGGGGTCGACGACGTGCTCGTGCCGGCGGTCAAAGCCAAGGCGACCGCCGCCAGCCAGGTCGTCGAGATGCGCGAGACGGCGGCGGGCAAGAAGCAGGCGGCGAACGAGTCACTCGACAAGACCGCGATGCCGCCCATCTCCGCCGCGCTGGCCGCCGCGAGCCTCTCCCCCGGCCGATACGTTCTCGTCGTCGGCAGCCTCGCCGCCCAGGGTGAGGTGCGGCACCTCGGCATGTTCGACGATCGGAAGGCCGAGGGCGCCGGCGCCGATCAGCGCCGCGCGCATGAGCGCCGGATCCGCGATTGGGCTCCCGTCGTCGGAGAAGGCAACCGCGCCGGCGGCGGCAAGCTCTGCGAGCGGCGCAAGTGCCGTCCCGGCGCGATCGCGCGTTGCGGCGCCGATCGGGAGCAGCCGCACCCCGCGACGCGCGCCATCGATGCGCGCCAACGATTGGAGGATCTCAGCGCTATCGGCGGCAGGGTCGCTGTTCGGCATGAGGCAGACCGTGCCGAATCCACCATGCGCGGCGGCACGCTCCCCGCTCGCCGCATCTTCCGATGCCGCTGCACCTGGTTGGCGAAAGTGCGCGTGCAGGTCGTAGAGCGACGGGAGGAGCAGATCGGTTGGATCGCCTCGTTCCGGTTCGCCGCCTTCGCGGAATCGTGCGGACGCCGCATCCACGCCGTCGCGCCAGTCCTGCGGGCGGTCGGCCAGCCAGGTCTTGAACGCCTGCTTGGAGCGTCCTTCGACCATGTCCAGCAGATCGGAAGAGCGTCGTGTAGGGAAAGAGTGTAGATCTCGGTGGTCGC
>CAXBRX010000181.1:0-7031 GCA_963977835.1 uncultured Derxia sp. | reverse complement strand
GGGCGCGACATCGGGCAGCGCGCCGCCGGCCATCGCGATCACGCGTGCCTTGAGCCACGCGTAGCGTTCCCATTCGCGGCCTTGCACAAAAAAGTACTCTTCGAGCATCGCGTAACTGGCCGCGAGCGGGCCGGCATCGCCATTGGGCCGCAGCCGCATGTCGACCCGGAACACATAGCCATGGGCGTCGATTTCGCTCATCGCGCCGATCACGCGGCGGCCGAGCCGGGTGAAAAATTCATGGTTGCTCAAAGTCCGCTGGCCGGGGCCGACCAGGGTGTCGCCGCCATTGGGGTACAAAAAGATCAGGTCGATGTCCGACGAAACATTGAGTTCGCGCCCGCCGAGCTTGCCCATGCCGACCACCACGAAAGGCTGGGCCTGCACCGGCCCCTCGGCCGGGTCCGAGGCCGGCGTGCCGTGGGCTTCTTGCAACAAGGCGTAGTGCACGGCGCAGGCCGCATCGAGTGTCACTTCGGCCAGTACGGTCATGGCTTCGGTCACTTGCGGCACGCCGAGTTCGCCGCGCAAATCGCCTTCCATCACGCTCAGATAGACCTCGCGCTTGAGGCGGCGCATGGCTTCGGCCAGGGCCACGTCGCGCGCGGCGCCACGGGCTTGCGCCTCGGTCTGCCAATGGTCGAGGCGGGCTTGCATCGCGGCGCGCGCAGGCAGTGCGCGCCGCTCGGTTGCGGCGCTCAAGCCAGGGTCGGCTGCCAGCAATTGCGCGGCGTACCGGCTCCAATGAGCGCAGGCGGAAGGTGCGTCGGATGACAACGCGAAAAATTGGCGGGGGATTTGCAACATGTCGGTGGTTGTCCGCGTCCCGGAGGTGGTCTGGCGCTGTGCTATCGTCGGCGCGCTTTATTGGAATTGCCCGATTCTAGCCGCCAGCCCCGGTCTCCCTCGTGTCAGACGCTCAAGACCTCGCACCCGGGACCGCGACCGAAGGCCGTAGCCGCTGGCTTGCGCTTTGGGGCGCGGGACTGCGAATGTGCTCGCACCTCAGCCTGCGCTTGTTGCGCTGGCTGCTGGGCATCCTCGTGCTCGTCTATCTGGTGTTCGGCGCCGCCTTCCTGGGGCTGCGCTATTTCGTCCTGCCCAACATCGATGATTACCGCCCGGCGATCGAGGCCCAGGCCACGCGCCTGGTCGGGGCGCCGGTCAGCATTGCCGATGTCGATGCCGATTGGCTCGGACTGCGCCCGCGCCTGACACTGACCGACGTACAAATTCATCGCCCCGACGGCGCGCCCGCGCTCAAAGTGCCTTCGGCGACCGCCGTCGTGTCGTGGTGGAGCCTGCCGCTGCTCGGCCTGCGTCTGCACAGTCTCGATGTGCAAGCGCCGGAAATCGAAGTGCGCCATCGCGCCGACGGCAAATTCGTCGTCGCCGGCATCGAGATCGATCCGCAAACGCGCAGCGAAGGCGGCTTCACCGATTGGTTGTTTGCTCAGCGCGAGCTGATGGTGCGCGGCGCGGCAGTGCGCTATGTCGACGAAGCCGACGCCGCGGCGCAACCGTTGGTGTTTTCCGACGCGACCTTCCTGATGCGCAACACCGGCCTGCATCATCGGATCGGCCTGCGCGCCCAGCCGCCGCAAGACCTGGCCGAACGCATCGATCTGCGCGGCGATTTCAGCCATACGCCTTTGCTCAACCGCGCGAGCGATTGGCATGCCTGGCGCGGCGAGTTGTATGCCGACCTCGGCCGCACCGACGTGGGCGCGATCGCGGCGCATCTGAAACTCCCGATCGATGTGACGAGCGGCAAAGGACCGGTGCGGGCCTGGCTCGCGCTCGATCATGGCCGCTTCGATCGCCTGACTGCCGATTTCGCCCTCGATGATGTGCGCGTGCGCACCGCGCCCGAATTGCCGGTGCTCGAGGTGCAGAACACCCACGGCCGCATCGTGCTGCGTGAATTGAGCGGGCGCGACGCGCGCGGCCCGACCCATGGGCATGAAATCAGCCTGCAAGGCTTTGCGCTGCGCGCCGTCGATGGTTTCGAACTCAAGCCGACCGACATCGCCGAACGGCTGGTGTTGCGCGAGGATGCGAGTGTGGCCGCGGGCGGGTTATCGGCCAGCGAACTCGATCTGGCCTCGCTCGCCTGGCTCGGCGCACGCGCGCCGTTTTCGGCCGAGCATCGCGCCTTGCTCGCGCGCATGGAGCCGCGCGGCGTGGTGCGTGGCTTGCGCTACGACTGGACCGGGCCGATCGCCCAGCCCGAGCAATACACGCTGGCCGCGCAATTCGCGGGGCTGTCCTTGCACGAACAAGCCTCGACCCATGCGCCCGATCCCGAGCATCCGACCCGGCTGCAATTGGGCACGCCGGGCTTCAGCAATCTGACCGGCAATGTCGATCTGACCGAAAAAGGCGGGCGCATGCGCATCGACGCCGCGGCGGCCGCCCTGATCTTTCCGGGGCTGTTCGCCGATCCGGCGTTGCAATTCGAGCGCTTGCAGGCGCAAGCGGTCTGGCAGCGCAATGCGCAAGGCGTCGCGGTGCAGTTTTCCGAGGTGGCCTTCCAGAATGCCGACGCCACCGGCACCCTGGCCGGGCAATACACGAGCGGCGGCAAAGGGCCGGGCATCGTCGATTTCACCGGCCATCTGACCCAGGCCGATGCGCGCGGCGTCTACAAATACCTGCCCTTGACCGTGCCCGAGCACACCCGCGACTGGGTGCGCCAGGCGGTGCTGGCCGGCGCGTCGCGCGATGTCGATTTCGAGTTGCGCGGCGATCTCTGGGACTTCCCCTACATTCATCCGGCCGAGGGCAATTTCCGCATCAGCGCGCGGCTCAAGGGCGGCAAGCTCGACTTTGCTCCCGGCGTGGTGACGGGCTCGCCCGCGCGGCCGGCCTGGCCGGTGATCGAGGACATCGGCGGCGATCTGGTCTTCGAGCGCAACGGGTTTTCGCTTGCCAATACGAGCGGCAAGACGCAAGGCGTGGGCTTGTCGCGCGTGCAAGGCCGCATGGCCGATTTTTCCGATCCGCAACGCCGCCTCGAAATCACGGGCCAAGCCAACGGCCCCTTGCGCGGCATGCTCGATTACGTCGTGCAATCGCCCGTCAATGGCTGGATCGGCAATGTGTTCAACGAGTCGCGCGCGAGCGGCGATGCGCGCTTGTCCTTGCAACTGATGCTGCCGCTCGTGGCGCTCGACACCGCCAAGGTGCGCGGCCAACTCGTGCTGGCCGACAACGACCTGAGCATCGAACCCGGTTTGCCCCCGCTTTCGCGCGTGAGCGGGCGCATCGATTTCAACGAAACCGGCATGAGCGCGCGCGGCGTCACCGCGACCGCGCTCGGCGGGCCGGTGCGCATCGAAGGCAGCCCGGGCGCCGGGCAGTCGTTAGCCTTGCGCATCGACGGCACCGCGACCGCCCCGGCATTGCGCCGGTATGCCGAGTTGGCCGCGCTCGATCATGCAAGCGGCAGCGCGCGTTACAGCGCCCGCGTTTCGGTGCGCGGCGATGCGCTCGACGCCGAGCTCGATTCCGATCTGCTCGGCCTCGGGCTCGACTTGCCGTCGCCCTTGGCCAAGCCGGCCGCGACCACCATGCCTTTGAAGCTGCGCATGCATCCGGTCGCAAGCGCCGACCGCAGTGCGCGCCGCGACCAGATCGAAGTCAACCTCGGTCCCGCGATTTCCGGCGTGTTCGAGCGCGAGCGTCGCAACAGCACAGCGCCCGGTGTGGTGGCCGGCGCGCGCCTGGTGCGCGGCGCATTCGCCGTCAACGAGCCGGCGGTACTGCCGGCCGAAGGGTTGGCCGCTGCGATCAGCCTCAACACCCTCGACCTCGATGCCTGGCGCGCATTGGCCGACGCCGAGACTGCCGCAACGCGCCCGGCGGCAGGCAGCGCGCGCACGGCCGCCGACGCGGGCAATGCGCGTCTGGCCTTGCCTGGCGTGATGTCGATCAGCCTGCAAGCCGGCGACCTGACCTTGATGGGCAAGCGCTTCGAGCGTGTGGCCGCTGCGGTCAATCGCCGCGACGGCGGTTGGAGCGCCAACATCGAAGCGCCGCAAGCCTCGGGCGTGGTGTCCTGGCGCGACGAGACCGCGGCCCGGCCCGATGCGCCGGTGGTGGTGCGCATGCGGCGCTTGAGTGTGCCGGCCTCGCAATCGACGCTGGTGACGCAATTGCTCGATACCGCGCCGGTGCATGAAGTGCCCGCGCTCGATGTCGATGTGGAAGATTTCGACATCCAGGGCAAGAAGTTCGGGCGGCTCACGCTCAATGCCAGCAATGTGCTGCGCGACGGCGTGCGCGCCTGGCAGCTCGACCGCCTGGCCATGACCAGCCCCGACGCGGTGCTCAATGCAACGGGGCGCTGGGGCCGCGAGCCGGGCATGGCCGCCAATGCGCCTCAGCGCATGCAAATGAATTTCACGCTCGATGTATTGAACGTGGGCCGCTTTCTCGACCGGCTCGGCGTCAAGGACACCATGCGCGACGGCACCGCCAAGCTCGAAGGCGATGTCAATTGGCGCGGCAGCCCGATGAGCATCGACTATCCGACGCTGGGCGGCAGCCTGACCTTGAGCGCGGACAAAGGCCAATTCCTGAAGTCGGACCCCGGTGTGGCGCGTCTGCTCGGCGTGCTCAGCCTGCAATCGCTGACGCGGCGCATGACCCTCGATTTCCGCGACGTGTTTTCGCAAGGCTTCGCCTTCGACACCGTGCGCGCCAACATCGCCTTGTCGAACGGGGTGCTCAACACGAAAGATTTCCGCATGCGCGGCGTGCCGGCGACGGTGTTGATGGAAGGCAGCGCCGACATTGCGCGCGAAACGCAGGACCTGCACATGATCGTGCTGCCCGATGTGAATGCAGGCGGCGCTTCGGTGGTCTACGGCTTGCTTGCCAATCCGGTTGTCGGACTTGGTACATTCCTCGCTCAATTGTTCCTGCGCGAGCCCCTGGCCAAGGCGCTCGCGCATGAATACCGCGTGACCGGCGGATGGAACGATCCGCATGTCGAAAAGCTCGAACGCAAGGCCAACGAAGCCGCAGCTCCAATGGGATGACATGAACACACCGTATCGCGTCGCTGCTTGCCAGATGGTGTCGACCCCGCGCGTCGACGAGAACCTGCGCACCGCCGAGCGCTTGGTGGGCGAGGCTGCGGCCGCGGGCGCCATGCTGGTCGGCCTGCCCGAATATTTTTGTCTGATGGGCCACAAGGACGACGACAAGGTCCGTGCGCGCGAACCGCTCGCGCGCGAAGGCGATCCCTACAGCGGCGGCCCGATCCAAGGCGCGCTGGCCGACATGGCGCGGCGGCACAAGGTCTGGTTGGTCGGCGGCACCATTCCGCTGACGGCGCCCGATCCGAACAAGGTGCTCAACACCACGCTGGTGTTCGATCCGACCGGCAAGCGCGTCGCGCGCTACGACAAAATTCATTTGTTCAGTTTCAGCCGCAATGGCGAGAGTTACGACGAGGCGCGCACCATCACGCCCGGCGACGATGTCGGCGTGTTCGAAGCGCCGTTCGGCCGGGTCGGGCTCTCGGTCTGTTACGACCTGCGCTTTCCCGAGCTGTACCGGGCCATGAGTGCCCAAGGCGGCGATCTCAAGCTCATCATGGTGCCGGCGGCCTTCACCGCGACCACCGGGCGTGCCCATTGGGAAGTGCTGCTGCGCGCCCGCGCGATCGAAAACCAATGCTATGTGCTGGCGCCCGCGCAAGGCGGCACGCATGAAAACGGCCGCCAGACCTGGGGCCACAGCATGCTGATCGACCCTTGGGGCAAAGTGGTTGCGGTGTGCGAAAGCGGCGAGGGCATCGCGGTCGGCGATCTCGACCTCGGCCAGCTCGAAGGCATGCGCGCGAGCCTGCCTGCGCTCAAACACCGAACGCTGTAAGCTCACGCTTACTCTGGAGAAAACATGCAAGCAGGCGAACCTCGGATCGCGCATCTCGCACTCGCGCGGGCGCAATTGCTCGAACCTTTCGGGCTCGACGAAAGCGCGCTGTTGCGCGTGCTCGGCGACATCTTCGTGCACAAGGCCGATTACGCCGATCTGTATTTCCAATCGACGCGTTCCGAGGGCTGGAGCCTCGAGGAAGGCATCGTCAAATCGGGCAGTTTCAACATCGATCAAGGCGTGGGCGTGCGCACCGTGGCGGGCGACCGCACCGCGTTCGCGTATTCCGACGACATCAGTCTGGCGGCGCTGCAAGGCGCGGCGCAGGCCACGCGCACCATCGCGGCGGCCGGCAAATCGGGCCGCGTGAAGCTGCCGGACACCTTCGGCGCGATGCCGCCGCGCGTGTTGTACGGCCAGGCCGATCCGGTGTCCTCGCTCGATGCCGATGCGAAGGTCAGGTTGCTCGAACGCGTGGAACGCATGGCGCGCGCCAAAGACCCGCGCATCGTCCAGGTCATGGCGAATCTGGCGGCCGAACATGATGTGGTGCTGATCGCGCGCCAGGACCGCGAGCGCGGCCCCTTGATCGCCGCCGATGTGCGCCCGCTGGTGCGGGTGTCGGTCACCGTCATCGCCGAACAAGGCGGGCGCCGCGAAATGGGGCATTCGGGCGGCGGCGGGCGGTTCGATTACGGTTATTTCTCCGACGCGCTGTTGCAAAGCTATGTCGACGAAGCGGTCGCGCAAGCCTTGGTCAATCTCGACGCGCGGCCGGCGCCCGCAGGCCCGATGACGGTGGTGCTCGGCCCCGGTTGGCCCGGCGTGCTGTTGCATGAAGCCATCGGCCATGGCCTCGAAGGCGATTTCAACCGCAAGGGCTCCAGCGCGTTCGCGGGCCGGGTCGGCGAGCGCGTCGCGGCCAAGGGCGTGACGGTGGTCGATGACGGCACGATCGCCAATCGGCGCGGTTCGCTCAACATCGACGATGAAGGCAATCCGACCCAATGCACGGTCCTCATCGAAGACGGCATCCTGCGCGGCTATTTGCAAGACACCATGAACGCGCGCCTGATGAAGACCGGCGTGACCGGCAATGCGCGGCGCGAATCGTTCGCGCACATTCCGATGCCGCGCATGAC
>CAXBRX010000180.1:0-7038 GCA_963977835.1 uncultured Derxia sp. | reverse complement strand
GATGCACGCCTCGCCGAACGCTGGAGCAGCGTGGAACGCGGCCTGGCGTCGGCGTCGGTCGATGCTCAAATCGAGGCGCGCGCACTGGTCGAGCGCGCCGCCAATCTGATCGCTGCGGCGCTGATGCGCTTGTGTGCGCCACCCGAGATCGCGGAGGCTTATTTCATGGCGCGCGTGGAGGCGGCCGGCCTGCGTGCCTACGGCAGCTTGCCCAGCCGCGCGCCGCTCAAGGCCATCCTCGAGCGGGCATTCGGCTAGGCGCCGCGCGCGTGCAGGCCGGCTTCAGGCGCTGGCGCGTGCGGGCTCGGCGTCGGCTTGCGGATAGCGGTGGATGAAGCGCACCGCCTGCCCGTACGGAAACACGCTTTCCACATAGCCGGCCGCGATGCGTTCCTTCTGCTTTTGCCAGAAATCGGGCGTGAACAGATCGGGATGGTGCTTCATCATGATGGCGCGTACGCGCGGATCGCCGAGCAGGAAGGGTTCGAATTCCTCGGGGAAGATGTCGTACTTGCCGACCGGATACCAGACCTCGCCGTTCATGTCGGCTTCTTCCTGCTCCGGCGACATCGGCACCGGGCGTTTGCGGAAGTTGCAGGTGGTCATGTATTCGATTTCGTCGTAGTCGTAGAAGACCACGCGGCCCTGGCGCGAGACGCCGAAATTCTTGTAAAGCATGTCGCCGGGGAAGATGTTGGCGGCCGCCAGTTCCTTGAGGGCCCAGCCGTATTCGATGAGCGCGCGTTCGAGGTCTTGTTCTTCGGCGCGCATCATGTACAGATTCAGCGGCGTCATGTAACGCTCGATGTACAAGTGCCGCACCACCACGGTGTCGGCCTGGATCTCGATCATCGAGGGTGCGACGTCGAGCAGTTCGTCGAGCAATTCCTTCGAAAAGCGTGAACGCGGAAAGGCGACATTGCTGTATTCGAGGGTGTCGGCCATGCGTCCGACCCGGTCGTGTTGCTTGACCAGTTGGTACTTCTCCATGACCAGGGCGCGCGAGGTTTCCTTGGTCGATCCCATCTTGTCTTTGATGACCTTGAAGACATAGGGAAACGACGGCAGGCAGAACACGGCCATGACAAGGCCGCGGATGCCGGGCGCGACGATGAGCTGGTCGGTCGAATTGCGCAGGTGGTGCAGGAAGTCGCGGTAGAACAGCGTCTTGCCGAATTTCTGCAGGCCGACCATCGCATACAGCTCGGCCTTGGGCTTGGTCGGCATGATGCTGCGCAGGAATTGCACATAGCCCGCGGGCACTTCCATGTCGACGAAGAAATAGGCGCGCGCGAACGAGAACAGCGTCAGGATCTGATCACGCTCGAACAAGATGGTGTCGATGGTGAGCGCATTGCGGTGCTCGTGCAGGATCACCACGACGAACGGGTATTCGGCGAAGCCGTTGATGATCTTGCCGATCAGGTAGCAGCCCTTGTTGCGGAAAAAGGGCGAATACAGCACCTGCACCTGATGGTTGGGCATGGCCGTGAAATTGGCCGGCAATTGGGCCCGCACCGCGCGCGCGACGCAATCGAGATCGTGATCGAGATGGGCGAACGGCACGGCGAATTGGCAATCGGCAATGATCTGCCGGAACGCACCGGTGAGGCCGGCCGGATATTGCTGCGGGTAATAGCAGCGGTAATTGGGCGGCTCGGCGTCGAGATACTCGGTCGAGATCGTCGGCCGCACGAAGATGAACTGGTTGTTGAAGTAATCGCGCCGGACGATCTTGCACAGCACCGAATTGAAAAAGCTCTCGGCGCATTCGGGCTGTTTATGATCGAGCAACAGATCGACGTACTCGAATTTGACTTGCTGCCAGAGCTCGTCGTCGCGTTCGCGCTCGTCGGCGCCGAATTCGCGGCCGAGCCGGGTCACGGTTTCGAGCACCCGGGTGTCGTAAAACCGGATACGTTCGCGCGCTGCTTGTTGCACGCCTTGCCAGTCGGCGTCTTCAAAGCGCTGCTTCGCGTGCTGGGCGGTTTCGCGAAAGATGCGGTAATGCTTGTTGAAACCCCAGAGGATCACCTGCGCGATCGCCTTGGCCATGGCCAGCTTGCCGTTGCTCATGCCGTCTCGTCTCCTTGGTCTTTTGCCGGGCCGGATGTGAAAAGAGCGCCTCCGGCTGCCCGGAAGCGCTCTTTCGACTGTACCGCGAACCGCAGGTGTCTTACTGCACCTTGGCCGATTGGCGCAGCTTCTTCTGGTAGTCGCCCAGCTTTTGCTGTTGGAGCATTTCGGCGATTTGCGACTTCACTTGTTCGAGCGGCGGGAATTGCGCAGCACGGGTGTCGTCGAGGCGGATGATGTGCCAGCCGTACTTGGTCTTGATCGGCGTATCGGTCATCTCGCCCTTTTTCAGCGCTTGCAGCGCGCCGGCAAATTCAGGCACGTAGTTGGACGCCGGGGCCCAGTCGAGGTCGCCACCGTTGGCCGCCGAGCCCGGATCCTTCGATTGCTTGGCCAGTTCTTCGAACTTGGCGCCGCCCTTGAGCTTGGCGACGATCGCCTTGGCTTCGTCTTCGGTGTCGACGAGGATGTGGTGGGCGTGATACTCGGTGCCGCCACGTTCCTTCTTGACCTTGTCGTACTCGGCCTGGATTTCCTGGTCGGTCACCTTGTTCTTGCTCAGATATTCCTGGGCCAGGGCGGTCATGATCACGCGTTGACGCGCGTTTTCGATCGCGAGCTTGATGTCGGGGCGCTCGGTCAGCTTGAGCTTCATCGCTTCTTGCATGAAGACTTCACGCATGATGAGTTCTTCGCGCACTTGGTTGCGCAACTCGGCTTCCTTGGACTTGTCCTTGAGGTCGGGCTGGTCCGGGTTCGCCTTCTTCATTTGGGCAATGATTTCATCGACGCGCGCCGACGGAATCGCCTTGCCGTTGACCACGGCAGCGTTCTGGGCTGCGGCCGGAAGGACGACGGCGAACGCGATGCCGGCGGCCAGAAGCAACTTCTCGATCATGTACATCCTCGTCAGGTGAACTAGGGTAAACAGCGATGCGTCGGTGTGCTGCCCATGGGGAAAGTCCCGCAGGATCAGGCTTCGTCGGGTGATTGCGCGACGATGACCAACGCATGAATCTCGTGCTGCATGAGCGGGGCGAGGGCATCATACACCAGCCGATGCCGGGCAATTCTCGTCTTGCCGACGAACGCGGGCGAAACAATCTGCAAGCGAAAATGCCCGCCGCCGCGAGCGCCGGCATGCCCTGCGTGCAAGGCCGAGTCGTCCCCGATCTCGAGGCGGTCGACCGTCAACGCTGCACGCAAGGCGGCTTCGATGCGTTCCGGGGTGGACGTCATGGCGCTTTTTCCGCAGCGGGCTTGGTCTGTTCGGGCTCCTTCACATGGCGCGACAACCAGACCGCCTGCGCGAGCGCGAACAAAAGCAACAGGCCCATCGCGCCGAAGGCCTTGAATGACACCCAGGTGTCGCGCGGGTAGTTGTAGGCGACGTAAAGATTGATCACACCCATCGCCGAAAAGAAGGCCACCCAGGCCAGGTTGAGGCGACGCCAAAGCGCGTCGGGCATCTCGATCTGTTCCTGCATCATCGAGCGCATCAGGTTCTTGCGCAGGACGGCCTGGCTGAAGACCAGGACCGCGGCAAACGCCCAGTACAGGATGGTCGGTTTCCATTTGATGAACAGATCGTTGTGCAGCCAGATGGTGGCGCCGCCCATCACGACGATGATGCCGAAGCTCAGCCAGAGCATCGGATCGACGCGGCGCCCGCGCGCCTTGACGTAGACCACCATGGCCGTGGTGACCAGGATGGCGACCGCGGTGGCCCAAAGGATGGGGGCGTCGTTGGGCGTCACCACGCCATCGGACACCATCCAGCCGAAGACCGAGGCGCCGAGCGGAGCGGCGGCCTCCTTGAAGGCTTCGGCGATCCGGTAGGTGGCGAAAAACAGAATGACCGGCAGCAGATCGAACAGAAATTTCATGACGGGACGCCCGCAGGCGCAAAGCACCGGATCAGCCCGGCGCGGGGATTCTAATGAAACCTGGCGACGCGCGCGTTACGCCGGATCGAAGCGCAAGGCTGCGGAATTGATGCAATAGCGCAAGCCGGTGGGCGGCGGGCCGTCCTCGAACACATGGCCGAGATGGGCATCGCAGACATTGCAGATGACTTCGGTGCGGATCATGCCGTGGCTGGTGTCGCGCTGCTCGCGCACATTGGCCGGGTCGAGCGCGCGAAAGTAGCTGGGCCAGCCGCAACCGGAATCGAACTTGGCGTCCGATTCGAACAAGGGGGTGCCGCAGCACACGCAGGTGTAGATGCCGTGCGCATGGTGGTCCCAGAACTGCCCGGTGAACGCGCGTTCGGTGTGCGCACGGCGCGTCACCAGATAGCTCGCCTCGTCGAGTTCGGCGCGCCATTGGGCATCGGACTTCACGACCTTGTCTGGCATGCGGGTCTCCTCGCGTGACGCGGTGTTGCAAGCGCTTTCATGACGAGCAACTGACTTCGAGGCCGTTGGCCCAATCGGGCGGCAATTGCGCGTAATGCGCGAACTCGGGTTGGTCGTCGTAAGGGCTTTGCAGGCAGCGGCGCAAGGCCGCCACTTCGCTGAAATCGTGCTCGCGCGCACGGCGGATCGCGCTTTCGGCCATCCAGTTGCGCAAGACATAGCGCGGATTGACGCGCCGCATGCGTGCGCGCCGCTCGGCATCGTCCTGCGGTTCGGTCTGCAAGCGCGCGCGCCAGCGCGCGAGCCAGGCGTCGCAAGCCGCGCGGTCGATGAACAGATCGCGCACCGGCGCATCGGCACGGGCCTCGGAATCGGCCCCAGCCTTGGCGGGCAGGTCGCACAGGCCGCGAAAGAACAAGGTGTAGTCGGGCCGCTGCGCTTGCAGCAGCGCGAACAAATCGCCGATGAGCGTTTCATCGTCGGGATGCGCGGTCTGCCAGCCGAGTTTGGCGCGCAAGGCATCGAGGTAGGCACGCTCGAAGGTTGCCGGAAAGGTCTCGTCGATGGCGGCGCGTACCGTGGCAGGATCAGCGATCAGCGGCAGCAGCGCCTGACCGAGCGCGTACAGATTCCAGTAGGCGACATCGGGTTGGCGCGCATAGGCATATCGGCCCGATTGATCGGAATGGTTGCAGATGTGGCCGGCATCGAAAGCTTCCATGAAACCGAACGGACCATAGTCGAGCGTCAGGCCGAGGATGGACATGTTGTCGGTGTTCATGACGCCATGCATGAAGCCGACCGCCTGCCATTGCGCGATCAGACGCGCGGTGCGTACGCTGACCTCGCGCAACAGCGCTTCGTAAGGCGTGGTGCGGTCGCGCAGCTCGGGCATGAAGGTGTCGATCACATGATCGGCCAGGCGGCGCAACTCGGTCTGCCGGTCGCGCGCGGCCCAATGCTCGAAACTGCCGAAGCGCACGAAGCTCGGCGCCATGCGTGTGACCACCGCAGCGGTCTCGACCCCTTCGCGCAAGACCGGCTGGTCGGAGCCGACCACGCACAAGGCACGCGTGGTCGGGATGCCGAGGCCCGCCATCGCTTCGGAACACAGGAATTCACGGATCGACGAGCGCAGCACCGCGCGGCCATCGCCCATGCGGGAATAGGGCGTGCGGCCCGAGCCTTTGAGTTGAAGTTCGACCGGCCCATCGGCGGTGCGCACACTGCCCAGGCCATGCGCGCGGCCGTCGCCCAATTGGCCGGCCCAGGCGCCGAATTGGTGCCCTGAATACACGGCGGCAAACGGCGCGCTGCCGGGCAGGACGAGGTTGCCGGCAAAGGCTTCGGCGAATTCCGGATGCGCGAAAACCTCGGGGCTCAGCCCGATCGAAGAGGCCGCTGCATCACTCGCATCGACGAGATAAGGCGCCGGCAGCGGCTGGGGTTCGAGGCGGGTGTAGAAGGCCTCGGGCAGGCGCGTGAACACGGGCTCGAGGCGTAGCGCTGCAAATGCGTCCGGCAGCGCAACCCTGTCGGCAAGAGGGAAATGATCGGGGCCGTTCATCTTGCGTCCGATCGTGGACGCGGCGAAAGGTTCGCGCGCGCTCGGCGCTCAGTGAATCGTGAGCGCATCGAGCAGCTCGGTTTCGAGCTGGATCTGGGTCTTGGCGTTGGACAGCGCCGGGCCATCGACGAGGAAGACGTCTTCGACGCGTTCGCCGAGCGTCATGATCTTGGCGGTATGCAGATTGACGCGGTATTTGCCGAGCACGCGCGCAATGGCGTACAGCAGGCCCGAACGGTCGGCCGCCGTGACTTGCAGCAGATGGTATTGATGGCGCTCGTCGGGGCGCAGATCGACGCTGGGCTGGATCGGAAAGCTGCGCGTCTGGCGCGACACCCGGGCCTTGGTCGGTTCGGGCAGGGCGCTTTGGCGTGCGATCAACTCGGCGAGTTCGGCTTCGACGATGGCCGTCAAGGCACGGTAATCGGCGTGGTCGCTGGTCTGGTTGGTATCGACGACGATGAAGGTGTCGAGCGCGTAGCCATGCCGCGTGGTGTGGACCTTGGCATCGAGAATCGAAAACCGGCGCGAATCGAAATAGCCGCAAATGCGCGCGAACAGATCGGGCTGGTCTTTGGCGTAGACCGCGACCTGCAGGCCTTCGCCGATCAAGGCCAGGCGCGCCTTGACCACCGGGGTTTCGGCATTGACGCGGTAATGCAAGGAGCGCGTCAGCCAGGCGATGGTCTGTGCGTCATGGCGCAGGAAGAAGCCGACATCGAGCTGGGCCCAAAGCTCTTCATGCACATGGGCCGAGAACGCATACAGGCGCAGGATGCGCAAGGCTTCTTCCTGGCGCTCTTGCAATTCGGCATGCGCATTCGGTTCGGCGCCGCCGAGCACGCGCAGCGTCATGCGGTAAAGGTCTTCGAGCAGCTTGGCCTTCCAGGCGTTCCAGACCTTGGGCGAGGTGCCGCGCACATCGGCCACCGTCAGCAAATACAGCGCGGTCAGGCGGCGTTCTGTGCCGACCAGCCGGGCGAAATCCTGGATCACTTGCGGATCGCTGAGGTCTTGCTTTTGCGCGATCTTGCTCAT
>CAXBRX010000179.1:0-7048 GCA_963977835.1 uncultured Derxia sp. | reverse complement strand
AAGGAGAGGTGGGTACGAAGCGCGTGCCCGCCTTGGGTTGGCGGGCGCGGGCTTCGTGGGCCCCACCCGACTGGTCGACCGAATGGCTTCATATTCGGGCGACGCGAGCGTTGCGGCGCACCGGCCCCAAGGCCGCCCCAACCAAGAAAAACGCCAGCAAAGCATGCAGTGGAGGCAAGCCAAATGAACCTGCTATGGCTTCAATCAGGCGGCTGCGGCGGCTGCTCGATGTCCTTGCTCTGCCATGACGCGAGCGACCTCATCGGCCTGCTCGCCAGCGCCAACATCGACCTCGCCTGGCACCCCAGCCTCTCGGAACAAAGCGCCGACGAAGTGCTCGCCCTGATCGACCAGTTCGAGCGCGGCGAACGCGCGCTCGATGTGCTTTGCGTCGAAGGCTCCTTGCTGCGCGGCCCGCGCCATACCGGCGCGTTTCATCGCCTGGCCGGCAGCGGCCGGCCGATGATCGAGGTCATCACCGCGCTTGCGCAGCGCGCTCAGCATGTGCTCGCGATCGGCACTTGCGCGGCCTATGGCGGCGTGACTTCGGCCGGCCCAAATCCGACCGACGCTTGCGGCCTGCAATACGACGGCGACGCGCCGGGCGGCGCCTTGGGCGTTGGGTTCCGCGCCCACGGTGGACTGCCGGTGGTGAATGTGGCGGGCTGCCCTACGCATCCGGGCTGGGTCGTCGATACTTTGATCGCGCTGGGCCTCGGCGAATTGCGCGCCGAGGATCTCGATGCGCTCGGGCGGCCGCGCTTTTATGCCGAGAAGCTCGTGCATCACGGTTGCGCGCGCAACGAGTTCTATGAATTCAAGGCCAGCGCCGAGAAGCCGTCCGACCTCGGTTGCATGATGGAACACATGGGCTGCAAAGGCACGCAAGCGCATGCCGATTGCAATGTGCGCACCTGGAACGGCGAAGGCTCGTGCTTGCGCGGCGGTTTTCCGTGCGTGAGTTGTACCGAACCTGGCTTCGAAGAACCCGGCCATCCGTTCACGCAAACGCCCAAGGTCGCGGGCATTCCGATCGGGTTGCCGTCGGACATGCCCAAGGCCTGGTTCGTCGCGCTCGGGGCGTTGTCCAAATCGGCCACGCCGCGCCGGGTGCGCGAAAACGCGGTGTCGTTCCGGCAGGAAGTGCCGCCCGCGATCCGCAAGACAGGATTGAAGTAGCCATGACACGCCTGGTCGTCGGTCCGTTCAATCGCGTCGAGGGCGATCTCGAAGTCACGCTCGACGTGGTGGGCGGCCGCATCATCGCCGCGCGCGTCAATGCGCCTTTGTTCCGTGGCTTCGAGCAGATCCTCGCCGGCAAGCATCCGCTCGACGCGCTGACCTTCGTGCCGCGCATCTGCGGCATCTGCTCGGTCGCGCAATCGGCGGCTTCGGCGGCGGCGCTGGCCGATGCGGCCCAGCTCACGCCCTTGCCCAATGGGCAGTTGGCCGCGGCGTTGACGCTCGCGGTGGAAAACCTCGCCGATCACCTCACGCATTTCGCGTTGTTCTTCATGCCCGATTTTGCGCGCGCGGAATACGCACAGCGGGCCTGGCATGCCGATGCGCTCGCGCGCTTCAAGGCCATCGACGGCAGCGCGCGGCGCGAGGTCTTGCCCGCGCGTGCGCGCTTGCTCGAAACCCTCGGCTTTCTGGCCGGCAAATGGCCGCACACAGGCTCCTTGCAGCCCGGCGGTTCGGCGCGGCCGATCACGGCGTCCGAACGTTTGCGCGTGTATGCGTTGTTGCGCGGCTTTCGTGAATTCGCCGAGCAGACCTTGTTCGGCGATGCGCTCGAAGCCGTCAGCGCCATCGGTTCGCTCGATGCTTTGCATGCCTGGGCCGCAAGTGGTGCGCGCGGCGATTTCGGCCGCTTCTTGCGCATTGCCGACGACCTCGGCCTGTGGCGCATCGGCCGTGCGACCGATCGTTTCTTGAGCATGGGCGCTTATGCCTTGCCGCGTGCCCAGCGTTTGTACGCGAGCGGCGTCTGGCACGACGGCCTGCATCCGTTTGCATCCGAGGCGGTCAGCGAAGACATCAGCCATGCCTGGATGGCGGGCGCCACCGTGCTGGCGCCGCATCAGGGCGAGACCTTGCCGCAGGCCGACAAGCCGGGCGCCTACACCTGGTGCAAGGCACCGCGCCTGGACGGCGAAGTGGTCGAGGTGGGCGCGCTCGCGCGGCAGGTGGTCGACGGCCATCCGCTCGCGCGCGACCTCGTGGCGCGCCATGGCGGCAGCGTGGCGGCGCGCGTGGTCGCGCGTTTGCTCGAGATCGCGCGCACCCTGCCCGAGATGGAGCGCTGGGCCTTGGCGCTGTCGCCGGCCGAACCGTTTTGCGCGCAATTCGATCTGCCCGACGAAGCGCAAGGCGTGGGGTTGGTGGAAGCCGCGCGCGGCGCGTTGGGCCATTGGCTCACCATCCGCGGCGGGCGCATCGCGCGCTACCAGATCGTGGCGCCGACCACCTGGAATTTTTCGCCGCGTGATGCCGGGGGCACGCCGGGCGCGCTCGAACAAGCGCTCACCGGCATCGAGATGGGCGCCGGGCCACAAACGCCCGCCATCGTCCAGCATGTGGTGCGCTCATTCGACCCGTGCATGGTCTGCACGGTACATTGAGCGCCGCGCTACCCACGAAGGACCGCCATGGACCGTTTCACGATCTCGCTGGATGAAAGCCTCGCCGCCGAATTCGATCATTGGATCGCGCAGCGCGGTTACGCCAACCGCTCCGAAGCCTTCCGCGATCTGTTGCGCGCCGAGCTTGAGCGCACGCGCCTCGAACGCGGCCAGGCCACGCATTGCATCGCGTGTTTGTCGTATGTGTTCAACCACCACGAGCGCGATCTGTCGGAACGCCTGACCGGCCTGCAGCACGATCATCACGACCTGACCATCTCGACCATGCATGCGCACATCGATCACGAGAATTGCCTCGAGACCGTGATCCTGCGCGGCGGCACCGCGGCGGTGGTGGCCTTTGCCGACCGCGTTTGCGCCGAGCGCGGCGTGCGCCATGGCAAGCTCAACCTCATCAGCGTCGAACGCGACGACCATCATTCGCACCGCCATCCGGGCACGGGGCGCGGCGCCAAGGGCGAGGCGCATGTGCATTTCAAGCCCGCGAGCTGAGCGGCCCGGCCCCTCTCCGATTCATCGACCATGAACGAGCACTCCGCCGACGACGCCGATCACGCCGCGCCCGAGCCCCCGGCCGATCTGCACAACATTCCGGCGCCCGACGGGCTCGGCGATCTGGCCTGGATCGGCGTGATCCAGAAGATGGACGAGGTCTATTCCGACCTGCTCAAGTACGAAGTCGCGCTCGAAGAAAAGAACGCTGCGCTCGAAGAGAACCAGCGCTTCATCCTGTCGGTGCTGACCTCGATGTCGGATGTGCTGATCGTGACCAACCGCCAAGGCACGATCCAGGATGTCAATGAATCTTTGGTGCGCCTGACCGGCATTCCCGACGGCGCTTTGCGCGGCCGCTCGGTCTTCGATCTGCTCACCGATGGCGCGGCGCGCGACCGCCTGCAACACATGCTGGCCGCGGGCGAGACGGTGCACGATTGCGAATGCGGCTTGTGCACGCCGGGCGGCGGCAGCATCACGGTCTCGCTCAATTTCACCGCGCGCTATTCGGCGGTGGGCAAGATGCTCGGCTGCGTCATCACCGGGCGGCCGGTCGGCGAATTACGCCGCGCCTACGATGCCTTGCGCGAAGCGCATGAAGAACTCAAACGCACGCAGCAACAATTGCTGCATGCGGAAAAAATGGCCTCGCTCGGCCGTCTCGTCGCGGGGGTGGCGCACGAGCTCAACAATCCCATCAGTTTCATCATCGGCAATGTGCATGCCATCAAGCGGTATGCGCAGCGCCTGCAGCGCTATCTCGAAGCCTTGCATGGCGGCGCGCCGGCCGAGCAATGCGAGCAATTGCGCGCCGAATTGCGCATCGACCGCATCGTGGCCGACCTCGATCCGCTGATCGAAGGCACGGTCGAGGGCGCCGAGCGCACGCGCGACATCGTCGACAGCCTCAAACGCTTCTCGGCCATCGACCGCGAAGAGAATGTCGATTTCGATCTTGGCGACGTGGTCCAGCGCGCCGTGCATTGGGTGCAAAAGGCGGGCTCGGCGCGGTTCGCCGTCACGCTCGACCTCGCGCCGGGCTTGCGCGTCATGGGCTCGCCGGGCCAGATGCAGCAAGTGATGATGAACCTGGTGCAAAACGCCCAGGACGCGACCGCGCAACAAGCCGAACCGCGTTTGCGCGTGAGCGCCGAACGGCGCGGCAACCGTGCGCTGGTGCGCTTTCATGACAACGGCCCCGGCATCGACCCGGCCGCTTTGCCGCGCGTGTTCGATCCTTTCTTCACCACCAAGGCGGTCGGCAAAGGCACCGGCCTCGGCTTGTCGATCAGTTACGGCATCGTCGAGCGCCATGGCGGCCATCTCGAAGCCACCAACCATGTCGAAGGCGGGGCGGTGTTCACCGTCACCCTGCCTTTGCTGCCGGAAGCGCGCTGATCGGCCGAGCGCGCGTGCCGGCAAGCGCGCAACCGCGGAAAATCGCCGTTTGCCCTGCCTTCTCCAGGGGCGTGCCATGCAGATGCGCGTGGCACAAAACTCGCTATGGCTGGTAAGAAGACGCGAAAAGAGTTCATACTGCGCTCCGCGCGACTGAACCAGCCTGCCGCCCCAGGAGAATTGCGATGCACGATCTGCCCGCCGAATGGACCGCCTTGTGCGCGGTGGTGTTTCTGCTCGGACTCAAGCACGGGTTCGATGCCGATCACCTCGCGACCATCGACGGCCTGACGCGCTACAACACCCGGCATCAACGGCCGTTTGCGCGCTATTGCGGGGCGCTGTTCTCGCTCGGGCATGGCGCCATCGTGCTGGCAATCGCGATCGCGGTCGGCATCGCCTCGGAAAAATGGACCGCGCCCGAATGGCTGGAATTGTCGGGCGCCTGGATTTCGATCGGCTTCCTGACCCTGATCGGCATCGTCAATCTGCGCGCCGTGCTGGCCGCGCGCGCCGACGAAGTGCTCGCGCCGATCGGCATCAAAGGCCGTTTTCTGGGCCGCCTGACCCAGGCCAGCCGGCCGCTCGCGGTGGCCGCGATCGGCAGCCTGTTCGCCATCTCGTTCGACACCGTGAGCCAATCGGCCTTGTTCGCGCTGACCGCCACCCAGTACGGCGGCGTCGGCCATTCGATCTTCCTCGGCCTGTTGTTCGTGCTCGGCATGCTCGTCACCGACGGCATCAACGGCTTGTGGATCTCCAAACTCATCGCGCGCGCCGATCAGATCGCGATCATCGCCTCGCGCGTCATGAGCGTCGCGGTCTCGAGCGTGAGCCTGCTGGTGGCCGGCTTCGGCGCCGCCAAGCTCGCCATGCCGGCGATCGACGCCTGGAGCGACGGCAAGGAAATCGCCTTCGGCGCCATCGTCTGCACGGTGATTCTCGGGAGCTATCTGCTCGCACGCGTGCTCGCCGCGCGAGACGTCGCGGCGCGCCTCGCCACGCGCTGAAGCGCGCAAGCGTACGCAGCGTGGGGCGCTCGACCCCACGCAGGCGCTCGGGCAGAATCGTGCGCCACCATGACGACGCACTATCTGCTCATCGACGCGCCGGCCGATCAAGGCGACGAAGCCTTGATGGAATCCATCGGCCGTTTGCTCGGCGTGAACCAGCTCCAACGCGATGAAGTCCTGTGCCCGACCGCCTGCCGCCCGGTGACGGTCTATCGCGGCCGGTTCCGCCGCGCCCAGATCACCATCGGCGGCGAGTTGTACCTCGACACCGGTTGCGACTACCGCGTGCATGTGCGCGTGTTTGCCGGCAAGGCGAAGCTGGCTGAGGAGATTGCTGCGCGCTTTCTCGATTGTTTGCTAAGCGCTGGTTACCGCGCGCAGGCCTGGGCACCAGCGACGTAATGAAGGTTACTGAGGAGCCATGTTGATGGAGGAGTCGATCGTGATCGCCATCGTTGCATGGCTCTTGGTCGCGGCTGCAGCCGTTGCCATCATGCGCATCGCAGCGCGCCGCGCCACTTTGTATCGAACCGATGCATTGTTATTGGTGGGGGCACCGCTCATCGGCGTGTTCTCATTCTGGATGCGCGACCACGAGTCCGCATTTTCAGACATCGTGCTAATGGCGTGGCTCATATTCACCGTCGCAGTGCTGGCGATGTATTTGCGTGTTTTCATCCTCGATCCTTTGACCTGGCGCCCTCGTGCGATGACCGTTTTGTTGGCGGTGATCGTTTCAGTCCTGGGTTGGTTCATGGCGGATGCTTTGAGCCATTGGTCGATCTGGCGGATGTGACTCGGCGCCGCGGCGCGCGAAGCACCGGTGTGCGCCTTCGCTTGCGGCATCATGCGCACTTGGCCGATCAAATGAGATGTTCCCAAGATGAAGACGCTGTACGAACCCGCCAACGCCATCGAAGCGCACATGCTGCGTGACTTGTTGGCGCAAGAAGGCATCGCGGTCGACATCCACGGCGAGCATCTGACGGGCGCGATGGGCGGCTTGCCGGCCGCGGGGCTGGTGCGCTTGTCGGTGGCCGAGGAGGAATACGAGCGGGCGCATGCCTTGATCGCGCGCTGGGAAGCCGAACAGCCCGCGGAGCCGACTGGCGCGGTGCCGGCGCGGCAAGCGCGGCGCGGATGGATCGGCGTCGTGCTCGGCATCGTTCTTGGCGCTTTGGCGACCTATGCGTATTTCCGCGTGCCGGTGGCGTTGGCGGGCATCGATGCCGACCGTGACGGGCGGCACGAGATGCTGCAGTCCTACTCCCTGGCCGGGACGCTGGTGCGTGCTGAGGCCGATCGCAATCGCGACGGCAAGGCGGACCTGATCACGCATCACGGTCCCGACGGCCAGATCGAATCGATGGACTCGGACGACGATTTCGATGGCCGTTTCGAAACCATCACCGAATACCGCGATGGGCTGCCGGCGTTCGCCCGCACGGATGCCGATGGCGATGGTTATGCCGAGCGCTATCTGCGGTATGTCGATGG
>CAXBRX010000178.1:0-7053 GCA_963977835.1 uncultured Derxia sp. | reverse complement strand
AGGCGGTGACGCTCCACCGGGGTGAGGCCACCCCAGACGCCCTCGGGCTGTCGGGTCGCTATGGCGTACTCGAGACACTCGCCCCGGACCGGACACGTCGCGCAGATCGCGGTGGCCGGGCCGGTGGCCGCCTCCGACGTGGGGAAGAAGACGTCGGTCACCGCACCGCGGCAGGCGGCGTCGTCCAGCCATGCGGTGGCGCGGGGGGCGGTGCGAACGGTCATGGCTCTACCTCAACGTCGACGGGACGCAAGTTCATTCCCGCTCGCCACCCGCTCGACACCTCATTCGGCGCGGGCGGTCGCCGCCTGCGGGTGACGCTCGAGCAGGGCGGGCGCCAGGTCTCGCGCCCGATCCAGCAGCCCGCCGTCCTCCTGCAGGTCGGCAAAGCGCAGTAGCTGGTCGCCGCTCTGGCGCGCGCCCAGGAATTCACCGGGGCCGCGCAATTCGAGGTCTTTGCGCGCGATCTCGAAGCCGTCGGTGGTCGCATGCATGACGCGCAGCCGCTCCTTGGCGGTCTGCGACAAAGGCGTGGCATACATGAGCACGCAGACCGATTCGGCGCTGCCGCGGCCGACCCGGCCACGCAATTGATGCAATTGCGCGAGGCCGAAGCGCTCGGCGTGGTCGATCACCATCAATGAGGCATTGGGCACATCGACGCCCACTTCGATGACGGTGGTTGCAACCAGCACTTGCAACTCGCCGCGCACGAACGCGTCCATGACGGCGCGCTTATCGGCCACCGGCAGCCGGCCATGGATGAGCCCGACCTGCATGCCTGCAAACGCTTGCGAGAGTTGCGCATGCATCTCGACCGCGGTCTTGAGTTCTAGCGCGGCATCGCCGCTCTCGCCTTCCTCGATCAACGGGCAAACCCAATACGCCTGGCGTCCGCCTGCGACCGCATGGCGCACGCGTTCGATGATCTCCTCGCGGCGCCGGTCTTCGACGAGTTTGGTCAGCACCGGCGTGCGCCCGGGCGGCAATTCGTCGATGACGCTGACATCGAGATCGGCGAGATAGGTCATCGCGAGCGTGCGCGGAATCGGCGTCGCGCTCATCATGAGTTGATGCGGCTCTTCGCCGTCGGCGCCCGCTTTCACGCGCAGCGCAAGGCGTTGGCCAACGCCGAAGCGGTGTTGTTCATCGACGATGGCGAGGCCCAGACGCGCGAAGGCCGCGCCTTCTTGAATCAGCGCATGGGTGCCCACGGCGAGTTGCGCGCTGCCATCGGCGATCGCGGCGAGCGCGGCGCGCTTGGCGCTGCCTTTGAGCGAACCGGTGAGCCAGGCGATGCGTGCCTCGCCGCCGTCGAGCAAGGGCGCGAGCAATTGCGTGATCTTGCGGAAATGCTGTTCGGCCAAAATTTCGGTCGGCGCCATGAGCGCGGCCTGGTAGCCGGCGTCGATGGCCTGGGCGGCGGCCAGCGCCGCGACGATGGTCTTGCCGGCACCCACATCGCCTTGCAATAGCCGCGTCATCGGATGGCCGCGTTGCAGATCGGCCGCGATTTCGGCTGCGACGCGTTCTTGCGCGCCGGTGAGCGCAAACGGCAACGCGGCGCGCAAGCGCTGCACCAGTGTGCCCGGCGCGAGCACCGGCGCACGGCGCGCCAGGCGGCGTTCGCGCGCGCGCCGCAACGACAATTGCTGGGTCAGCAATTCCTCGAATTTGATGCGCGTCCAGGCCGGATGGGTCTGGTCGAGCAGGCTGAGTTCTTCGCCGCGCGGCGGGTGGTGCAAAACCCGCACGGCTTGCGCGAGCGGCATCAGGTGCTGGCTTTGCAAAAGCGCCTGCGGCAGCACTTCGTCCAGGCGCACATGCTCGAGCGCCGCTTCGATGCGCTTGCGCAGCACGAGTTGCGAAACGCCTTCGCTGGCCGGATAGACCGGCGTGAGCACGGTCGGCAACGGCACTTCGCCCTCGATGAGCCGGAATTTGGGGTGGATCATCTCGAACACATGCGCGGTCTGGGCGCGGCCGAAGCTCATGCGCACCTCGCCGCGCACGCGCACCGGCAGCGCATCGCGTTCGGCGCGCTGGAAGATCGCGGTCTGGCTGCCGTAAAAGTTCAGAAACCGCAGGACCAGTTCGCCTTCGTCGTCGGCGAGCCGCACCATCAATTGCCGGCGCGGGCGAAATTGCACTTCCACCGCGATGACCCTGCCTTCGACCTGGGCATGGTCGCCGGGCGCCAGCGCACCGATGGGGGTAAGGCGCGTTTCGTCTTCATAGCGCAAAGGCAGATGCAAGGCGAAATCGATCGGCCGGCGCAAGCCCATGCGGTCGAGCTTGTCGGCCAGCGTCGCCTTGGCCGCGCCGGAGGTTCCGGCGCGCTTTGCAGACTTGGCAGGCTTGGGCGCGGTCGACATGGACTGGGATTCTCTCAAAAGCTTGCGCGGCGCAGGCGGGCGGACGATCCTGTGCCGGCAGACACAGAACTGCTGCGCAACGCACACATTTCGGTAACTCCGCGTTGTCGCCGCAAAAACGCTGGCGTATATTCGCCGACCCTGCTGCATCGCAACAACCCCGCTGTACGGTCGATCGGGCCATCCAGCGGCGCGGTCACGAACCGCAGGCGGAGGAGTCAAAGCAATGAATACCAAACGGCTGCGCGATCTTCTGATCGGAAAGCCGCTCGACCCGACCAATGTCCGCACCCGCGATTCGCTGGCGATGGCGGCATTCCTGGCCTGGGTCGGCCTGGGCGCCGATGGTCTGTCGTCATCGGCCTACGGTCCGGAAGAAGCTTTCAAGGCCTTGGGCACGCATACCCATTTCGGCCTTTACCTCGCGCTGGCAACGGCCGCGACGGTCTTCCTGATCTCGCTCGCTTACAACCAGATCATCGAGTTGTTTCCCACCGGCGGTGGCGGCTACCGCGTCGCCACCACCCTGATCGGCCCGCACGCGGGTCTCGTGGCCGGGTCGGCCTTGATCGTCGACTATGTGCTGACGATCACGATCTCGGTCGCGGCCGGCGTCGATGCACTGTTTTCCTTGCTGCCGCATGTCTGGCAGCACTGGAAGCTATGGCTCGAAATCGTGCTGATCGTCGCCTTGCTCTATGTGAACCTGCGCGGCGCAAAGGAATCGGTGCGGGTGCTGCTGCCGATCTTCCTCGGCTTCGTCGTCACGCATTTCATCCTGATCGTCTACGGCATCGGCGCGCACGCCGACGGCATTCCGGCGCTGATTCCCGATACGGTCAAAGACACCTCGCAGCTCGCGCACGATACGTCGTGGTTGTTCGTGGTCGCGCTCTTCCTCAAGGCGTATTCGCTGGGCGGCGGTACCTACACCGGGATCGAGGCGGTCTCCAACAATGTCCAGCATCTGGCCGAGCCGCGCGTCAAGACCGGCAAGCTCACGATGCTCTACATGGCTTCGTCGCTGGCCTTCACCGCGGGCGGCATCATCCTGCTCTACCTGCTTTGGGCCGCGCGCCCGATGGAAGGCCAGACGCTGAACGCGGTGGTGTTCCGCGATGTGCTGACCGACATGGGCTTCGAAGGCAGCCTGCATGTCATTGCGCTCACGACCGTGCTCGCGCTCGAAGCCGGGCTGTTGTTCGTCGCGGCCAACACCGGCTTCCTTGGCGGCCCGGCGGTGCTCTCGAACATGGCGGCCGATAGCTGGGTGCCGCACAAATTCCGCTATCTGTCGCAACGGCTGGTGACGCAAAACGGCATTTTGGTCATGGGCATCGCGGCCCTCGCCATCCTGCTCATCACCCACGGCCAGGTCGACATGCTGGTGGTGCTGTACTCGATCAATGTGTTCGTCACCTTCACCCTCTCGCTGGCCGGCTTGTGCGTGTACTGGCTCAAGCATCGCAACAGCCTCAAATGGAAGCGCCGGCTCGCGCTGTCGTTCGCGGGCCTGGTCATCTCGGCCAGCATTCTCGTGGGCACCACGGTCAGCAAGTTCCATGAAGGCGGCTGGATCACGCTGATCATCACTGGCTTCGTGGTGGGGCTGGCCTTGCTCACGCGCCGTCATTACCGCGAAACCAAGTCCAAGATCGCGGCCATCGACGAAGTCTTCGCGGCCCAGCCTTTCGGTTCCGAAACCAAATTCCCCGAGACCGATGTGAACCAGCCGACCGCGGCCTTCATCGTCGGCAGTTCGCGCGGAGGCGGTCTGCATGCACTGCTCTGGGTGCAGCGCATGTTCCCCAACTGCTTCAAGAATTTCGTCTTCATCAACGCGCGCTCGGTCGATTCACGCGCTTATGGCGGCGAAGAAGAACTCGAACTGCTCAAGACCGATGCGCGCGTCTCGCTCAAATTCTTCGAGAACTTCTGCCATAGCTACGGCCTTGCGGCCAAAAGCTATCTCGGGTTCGGCACCGACGCGGTCGAAGAAGTGACGCGCTTGTGCGAACAGGTGCAGCGCGATTTCCCGAACACCGTGTTCTTCACCAGCAAGCTGATCTTCCGGCAAGACAGTTGGTGGACCCGCCTGTTGCACAACCAGGCTGCGGTCGCAATCCAGCGCAAGCTCCATCTGGAAGGCATGCAGATGGTGATCCTGCCGATGAAGATCTGAGCACCACGCGATGGACGCACGGCCGCTCTCATCCGCCTGCGTCCTCGCCGTGTTGTTGTCGGTGGCTGCCTGCACGGCCGCGCCCGAGCGGCGCAATTGGTTCAACGATCCGTTCGCGCAAGCCACGCAAGGCTTGCCCGGCTGCCCGGTGCCCGAAGAGCCGCTGTACACCGAAGCCGAGATGCGCGCCCAGGCGCATTACCGCGCCGAACGCGGCACTTCATGCTGGTTGGCCGGCACCTGCCCCGACAGCAACGCCTACCGGCGCGACCCCGAGACCAATGCGCGCGTGGTCGCCGCCGTACGCGCCGCGCAGACCTTCGACGACACCAGCGTCTGGGTCAGCACGCAACGGCGCTTCGTTTATTTGCAAGGCTGCGTGCGCAGCGCCGCACAACGCGATGCATTGTCGGCCTTGGCCCGCGCCCAGGAAGGCGTCGAGCTCGTGATCGACGACCTGATGGTGGGCACCGAGGGCAAACCACCGTACACGGTGGCGCACTGAACGCTACAGACGCGTGTTCAGCAGCGGGTTGAAGTAATGCATGTTGTCGGGCGCGAAATGCACCCAGATGCGCTCGCCCGACTCGGGCAACAGACTGTTGGTGGTGCGCACGACGATCGGCTGGCCATCGACCGCGCCATGAATCAGATGATCGGCGCCCAGGGTCTCGACCATCTCCACATCGACCGGCAAGGCGGCTTCGTCGCGCCCGCCCAGGGCCAGATGCTCGGGGCGCAAGCCCAGGATGATGGGCGCGCCGGCCAGATTGGGGCGCGGCACTTCGAGCTTGAGATCGATCGCGCCCGAGAAGGTCAGGTAGCGCCCGTTGGCGGCGAAGGTGGCGTTGAACAGATTCATCGGCGGCGCACCGATGAAGCCGGCGACGAAGGTGGTCGCGGGCCGGCCGTAGATTTCCTTGGGGGTTCCGATTTGTTCGGCGCGCCCGGCATTCATCACGATGATGCGTTGCCCGAGCGTCATCGCCTCGACCTGGTCGTGCGTGACGTACAACGAGGTCACGCCCAGACGGCGATGCAGTTTTTGCAACTCGAGCCGCATCTGCACGCGCAGCTTGGCATCGAGATTCGACAAGGGTTCGTCGAACAAAAACACCTGCGGATGGCGCACGATGGCGCGGCCCATGGCCACGCGCTGGCGCTGGCCGCCCGACAGTTCGCGCGGTTTGCGTTCGAGGAGTTTTTCGAGCTCGAGAATGCGCGCGGCCTCGGCCACGCGCTTGACGATCTCGGCCTTCGCCACACCACGGATCTTGAGGCCGTAGGCCATGTTGTCGTACACGCTCATGTGCGGGTAAAGCGCGTAGTTCTGGAACACCATGGCGATGTCGCGGTCCTTGGGCTCGACCGCGTTGACGACCTTGCCGCCGATGAGCACCTGGCCTTCGGAGATTTCTTCGAGGCCCGCCACCATGCGCAGCAAAGTGCTCTTGCCGCAGCCCGACGGCCCGACGATGACGACGAATTCGCCCTTGTCGATGGCGATGTCGATGCCATGCACGACCTGCGTGTCGCCGTAGCGCTTCTTGACGTCCTTGAGTTCGAGTGTGCTCATTGCGCGTTCATTTCTCGGTATCGACCAGGCCCTTGACGAACCAGCGCTGCATCGCGAGCACCACGATCGCGGGCGGGATCAAGGCCAACATCGCGGTGGCCATGATGAGGTTCCATTCGTTGGCCGCATCGCCGCCGCCGATCATGCGCGTGATGCCGATGACGATCGGGTACATGTCTTCATGCGTGGTCACGAGCAAAGGCCAGAGGTATTGGTTCCAGCCGTAGATGAACTGGATGACGAACATCGCGGCCACATTCGTGAGCGACAACGGCAGCAGGATGCTGAAGAAGAACCGCATCGGGCCGGCGCCGTCGATGCGCGCGGCTTCGGCGAGTTCATCGGGCACCGTGAGGAAAAATTGCCGGAACAGGAAGGTCGCGGTGGCCGAGGCGATCAGCGGCAAGATGAGCCCGCCGTAACTGTTGAGCAGCCCGAGGTTGGACACCACCTCGTAGGTCGGCGCAATGCGCACTTCCACCGGCAGCATCAGGGTGACGAAAATCATCCAGAAGAACAGCCGGCGCATCGGAAAGCGGAAATAGACGATCGCGAAGGCCGAGAGCAGCGAGATCGCGATCTTGCCGAAAGCGATGCCGAGCGCCATCACGAGGCTCACGGCCATCATGCGCCCGACCGGCGCGCGCGAACCGATAGAGCCGCCTTCGATGAGCGCCTGGCGATAGTTGTCGATCAGATGCGTGCCAGGCAGCAAGGACATCGGCCCGGATTCGATCTGGGTCGCGGTCTGGGTCGAGGCGACGAAGGTGATGATGACCGGCAGCGCAATGACAATCACGCCGAGCAACAGCACGACATGCGCGACCAGATCGAGGACGGGGCGGCGTTCGACCATGTCAGTAATTCACCCGCCGCTCGATGAAGCGGAATTGCACCACCGTCAGCACAATCACGATCGC
>CAXBRX010000177.1:0-7067 GCA_963977835.1 uncultured Derxia sp. | reverse complement strand
CACGAAGCCCGGCCCGGCCACTTCGGCACCGGCGATCAAGGCGCGCGCGTCGGTGGTGGCCAGCGCCGCGCCGCAGGCCAGCGCGCTGGCGCAAAGGCGTCGTCGGGCTGGCGCCGGTGCGGCATCGTGTGGGCCGGTCATGCGGTTCACCATTGATATTGGAGCGTGAGCTGCTGCTGGACCGCGTCGTATTGAAGACCGCTGACATTGGCCGCGCGCCGCAGTTTGGCGAGCGTCAGGATGGTCGTGAAATGCAAGGCCGGCTGCCAGACCAGGTTGGCATGGATTTCGTCGCGGGTTTCCTGGCGGTCTGGCGTGTTGGCCGCGCCCGTGTAATTCGACAGGAAATTGTTCGGATCCCCGCGATAGCGCAACTGCTTGCGTTTGAACTCCAGTGCGGTGCCAAGCTTCGCGGTCGCTTGGTAGTTGATGCTCGCGCTTTTGCTGCGCGTGGTCACATAGATGCGATCGTAATCGTCGACCGCGCCGATCTCTTCCGCGAGACCGGCTTTGAACGTCAGCCTGGCGGTGGCCTGCCACGAAAGACTCAGGTTGCCCGTCGGTCCGGTGAAATTGCGCGCCGAGACTTCTTCGTAGCGGCGCCAGGCATGCCCGACGCTCAGATCGATCTGGGTCGCTTCACTGGGCGCCAGGCGCGCATTCAATGCGAGATCGTTTTGCGTATAACTATTGTCGACCGGCGCGAGCCAGGAGATCTGCCGGTTCGGATAGCGGCCTTCGGTACGCGCGGCCAAGAGCCAGATTTCGTGCGCGAGCGCGCTGACGGCGCCCAGCTCGGCGCGCGCCGTGGTGATGCGATAGTCGGCCGTGTTGCGCGCCACCAGCGAGTTGCTGCCCAAATAGGTGTCGAAGGCGAGGGTTGCGCGGCGGTCGGGGCGAGGACGCAGATTCACCGTCGCATGCAAGGCTCGCACCGTCAGCAAATTGGTCCGCGTGCCGCGGTAATCGGCCAGGCTCGTTGCTTCTTGCTCGCGGTCGATGGCAAGTCGCCCGTCCCAGCTTTGCGCGAGTGCCCAGCGCCAATCGAGGGCGTAATCGACGGTGTGGTCGTCGTAAAGATCGTTGTCCGCATAGCGGTCCGCGCGTGCGTGCAGGCTGGCGAGCAACTGCTGGCGGCTCAACTGCCAACGGCCTTCGATGTCGACGAAAGGCATCAGCACCAGATCGTCGCGCTGCGTGCCGGACAAGCCGGCGTCCACGGGTGTTTGACCATCGGGCAGGCGAAACAGGTTGTCGTCGTGCAACGCGGTCAGCCCGAGCGTGTAATGCATGCCGGGAAGGTCGTCATCGGCACGCGCCGTGGCCGACAGTGCGAGGCCGAGCGCGAGTGCCGCGCAACTGCAGCGTCTCGCCAGACCGACGTACCTGAGATGGGGCGTCACCAGTACTCCCAGTGCGCGCCCGCCACGACCCACGCCGCCAGCAGACCGTTCGTCAGTGCGTGCGCGGCGATGGCATACCAGAGCTTGCCGGTGTGCCGGTAGAGCAGGCCATAGACAAGGCCGGCGAGGACACCTGCGAGCCAGCGGTCGTGCGCGAGCGCGAACACGCCAGCGCTCGCCATCAGCGCGAACCAGGACACGCGTTGTGGCGCAAGCTCGCGAAACGCGCGCCGATCGATCCAGCGCATCAGGAAGGAGCGCCAGAACAGTTCTTCCATGATCGGCACCACGATCACCGCGCCGAAGCTGCGCAAGGCGATCAGGTCGAGGCGCAGGCTGCCATCGGCGGCTTGCGGGACGAAGCTCGCGACCGGCTGCCCGATGCGCATCCACGCCGCATCGAGCGTGATCCACAACACAAACACAGCGCCACCCGCGCCGATCGTCGCGGCCCAGGCACCGGCCGACGCAGGTGCGGCGCGCAATTCATCGAAGCGCGGCGCAAAGATCATCAACGCGACCAGGGCCGGCGCAACTTGCAAGGCGTAGAGCCAGCGCTGGTCGAACGCGGTCGTGGTGTCGCCGAGTGCTCCACGCAATGCGAGCGCAGCAATGAACAGTGCAAACGGCCAGGCGCGCGCCGAGGCGTCGGTCGAGAACAATGCAAATAGGCGAGGCGGTGCGTTCATCGAAATCAGGCGAAGAGGCGGCGTCCGTGACGATTCATTCATGTCCGCGTCACCGGGGCTGCCTAACGTATTGGCTCACGGTGTCTGTTTCATGAACCTTCGAGAGGAACACGATGAATGCGCGCAAGGAACTCGATCGAAATGCAAAACCTCGGCGGCTGGCGAGTGCGTTGGGCCTGATGTGCACGCTGTTGTGCGCGACCGGTGTGGCCTGGGCGGACGCCGATATGATCCGCGCCCGACTGGAGCCGAAATTCAAGACCAAATTCGACGAGGTGCATGCGTTGCCGATCGGCAACCTCTGGGAGTTCGTGGTCGGCACACACGTCTTTTATACGGATGCGAATGCTTCTTTCTTGTTGGATGGCACGCTCGTCGACATCGAACACGACCGCAATCTGACCTTCGACACCACGCAGCGTCTGCTGCGCGTCGATATCGCGCAATTGCCGCTCGACGATGCGGTCAAGATCGTGCGCGGAAACGGAACGCGGCGCGCTTATGTCTTTGAAGACCCGAATTGCCCGCATTGCCGGAAACTGGAGAGCGCGCTGCTCCAAGTCGATGACATGACTGTCTATGCGTTCGAGCTGCCGATACTCGGCCCCGATTCGGTCGCAGCCAGCCGTGCGATCTGGTGTGCCTCCGATCGCGCGGCGGCGCGTTCAGCGGCTTATTCGGGTAGCGCGGTCGCCGCGGTCGCGTCATGCGATGCGCCGGTCGAACGCAATCAGACGCTGGCGCGCAGCCTGCACGTCGATGTCACGCCGACGATCGTGTTTGCGGACGGCAGTCGCCGCACCGGTGAACTCACGCGCGAGCAACTCGAGCTGGAGCTGAACAAGCACAGCGCGGTCGGCGCGCACTGACGAGAGTGCGACGCGCTCCCGGGCGGTGCCGCCCGTTTGAAGGGGCGATGGCTTGTTCGATGACTGTTTGCACGCCGACCTTAGGCTGATCGGCGCATTGCGTCTCGGCGCCGAGTGGGAAACACTGTCAAGGACGATGAGCCGTACGGCGGATGTTCGCCGTACTCCATTCCCGCCTCGCCTTCACCAAGGAGTTCCCCATGTTCCGCATCCGGCATCTGGCCGCGAGTGCGTTGTGCTGCGTCACGGTACAGGCAACCGCCGCCACATTCAGCGACTATTCCTTGGCGGACCACGCATCCGCCAACAGCTTCCTCGCCGCCAGCGCGGGCGACGAAGCGCTCGAATCAATGCGTGTCTGGCGCATCGATCCGCGCGAGTTTCGCGCTTATGCAGTATCCGAAGACAACATCGGTGCGCCGCAGTTCTGGTCCGCCACTGCGTCCGCCACGGCGGATCATTGCGGTTGCAGCTATACCGGACCAGAGGCCCGCGATTCCTGGCATGCGCGCAGCGGTTGGTCGGAACACTCCCGCGGCGAAGGCTGGTGGGGCGGTTCCTGGCATTGGCGTTGGACGCACGACGATGGTGATTGGCACCACCATGGTCATCACGGCACGAGCCCGATTCCTGAACCTTCTGGCATTGCCCTGATGGGCATCGGACTCGCCTTGCTCGGCATCGGATTGCGCAAGCGCATGTCAAGCCGATGACCGGTATTTCGGCGCGCCGTTCGCGGCGCGCCGCACGGTCAGCGCATCGTCATATCGCATGCGTAGGCTCGTCATCGTGCTAATTCGTGGTGCGAAGAAATCATGCTGATCGGGGCTCAGGCGGGTGTGTTCGCCCGTGGGCGCATGTCCATCATCGGTCTGGTCCGGATGTCGCTCGATCCGGTGCTGATCGTTTGCACGCTGTTTGCGGCGCTCCTGCTCACCGGCCATGATTTCGATGGTCCGGAGGCCGTGCTGTCTATCCTGGTGTTCTCGCTCACGTTTCCGGGCGAGGTCTCGATGCGCAAGATCAAGCAAAGCCTCGCCGTCACCATCGGCATCAATTGGATGCTCGTGGCGACCTTGCTGGTGTTTTTCGGCTATGCCACCAAGCTGATCTGGTACTTCGATCTGCGTGCCTTGCTGCTCTGGTTTCTCATGACGCCGGTGGTGCTGTGGGCCGCGCATAGCCTGATTCCGCTGGTGGTGCCCCAACTGCTCGCCATCGACGGCTACCGATCGACGGTGATCGTCGCCGCCAACGAGGTCGGCCGTAAGCTCGCCGCCACCTTGCGTCGCGAACCCACACTCGGATTTCGCTTCGTCGGATTCTTCGACGACGAGCATGACGGCACCGAGCTCGTCGATGATGGCGCCTTGCTCGGCAGGCTCGACGAAGTGATCGCCTACGTCAAACAGCATTCGATCGAGACCGTCTTCATTGCGTTGCCGATGGCTGCGCAACCGCGCGTGCTCGCCTTGGTGGAATCGCTCAAGGACACCACCGCGTCGATCTATTTCGTGCCCGACATCTTCATGTTCGATCTGATTCAGGCGCGCATCGATGATCTGAGCGGCATGCCGGTGCTCGCGGTGTGCGAAACGCCGATCACGGGCGTGAACGCGGTCGCCAAGCGCTTGACCGACATCGTGGTGGCCACCATCGCTTTGGTGTCGCTTGCGCCGGTGATGATCGCGCTCGCGCTCGCGGTCAGGGCCACATCGCCCGGGCCGGCGATCTTCCGTCAGCGCCGGTACGGACTCGACGGCCAGCAGATCATCGTCTGGAAGTTCCGCTCGATGACTGTCGCCGAAGATGGTGCAGAGATTAAACAGGCGCAAAAGAATGACCAGCGTGTGACGCGCCTGGGCGCTTTCATGCGCCGAACGTCGCTCGATGAATTGCCGCAGTTCATCAATGTGCTCCAGGGCAGCATGAGTGTCGTGGGGCCGCGTCCGCATGCGGTCGCGCACAACGAGGCGTATCGCAAGCTCATCCTGGGTTACATGATGCGGCACAAGGTCAAGCCGGGCATCACCGGTTGGGCACAGATCAATGGTCTGCGCGGTGAGACCGAGACGCTCGACAAGATGCAGCAACGCATCGAGTACGACATCGATTATCTGCGCCGCTGGTCAGTGGGCTTCGATCTTTTGATCGTGATCAAGACTGTGTTGATCGTCTTTCGCCGCACCAACGCGTACTGAGAAGCGCTGCGTCGTGCAGCGCGGACAGATGACAGTTTGCGGTGTCGCCACGTCGCGCAATTGGTGCGAAGTCTTCACGCGCATGTCATCCGCTGCGACGAGTCTTGACGTTTCCTCGCAATGACAGCCTGCTCCGGATCATCCCCCGCCATGTCAGAACTGCTCGCCAACACGGAACTCGTGCTCGACGATGTCGAGACCGCGCGTCTGCTGAGCGTCGTCGACGAAGGCGCGCGCGTGCATCGGCGGCATCAATTCTTCATCTGGACGCAAGGCCGCATGCAAGGCTTCATCCCGCACGGCATGTTGATCTGCGGCGTCGGTGCCGAGGCCGGCGGCATGATGTTCGATTGCTTCTACAACTTCCCCGTTGAGCCCGACACCATCGCGCGCCTGTGCAACACCCGCGACGGCCTTGCGCTCGAATTGCTCGATCAATGGTTGCTCAATCGGTGCGAGCCGTATGCGCTCGACGATGGCGTGTCGGTCTACAGCCCGGCCATTGCGAGCCAGGCGCGCGCCTTGGGCTTCGGCGAGGTGATGGTGCACGGCATCCCGTCGTCGCACGGCCGGCGCGGCGCGGTCTGCATGTTCGCATTCGCATCGCAAGCCAAGGATTGCGTCGATGAGCGCGAGCGGACGTTTGTGCGGCTGCTCACGCCACAGATCTTCGGTGCCTATTCGCGCGTGCTGTTCTTCGACCGTCCGACCGCGACCTTGCGCCAGCTCACCGATCCGGAACTGGCGGTGACCGAGCGCGAAGTCGAGATCCTGGGCTGGATACGCGAGGGCAAAAGCAACCTGGAAATCGGCATGATCCTCAACATCAGCCCACTCACCGTCAAGAATCATGTGCAGAAGATCCTGCGCAAACTGCAATCGACCAACCGGGCGCAGGCGGTTTCCAAGGCGATCGCCTTGCGCCTGCTCGGCCCTTCGCGTCCGCGCGTCGGAGCTGCGTCCGAGGAGGTTCGCGAAGAGGGGCACGGAAAGCGTGCTGGTAACGACGGGGCATCCCTGAGCGTCGACGGAGCGCTGTCATGAAGCCGGCGCGCAATGCCATGGCGGGCTTCACCTTGCTCGAAGTGCTCGTGGTGCTCGTCATCATCGGTCTTCTGGCCGGCTATGTCGGCCCGCGCTTCTTCGCGCAGATCGGCAAATCCGAGACCAAGGTGGCGCGCGCCCAGATCGACGGCCTCGAAAAGGCGCTCGACCAGTATTACCTCGACACCGGCCATTTCCCGAGCACCGAACAAGGCCTCGCCGCCTTGATGACGCGGCCCGATTCCGAACCGCGTTGGAACGGCCCGTATTTGAAGAAGGAACTGCCGGCCGACCCGTGGGGCCGCCCGTATCTGTATCGCTCGCCGGGCCAGAAGAGCGATTACGAGTTGTATTCGCTGGGCAAGGATGGTCAACCCGGCGGGACCGGCGACAACGAAGACGTCGGCGCATTGCCGCGCTGAGGCGCAGCACCTTGCCGTCCCAGTCCCAGGCCGGCATGCCCGCCTGGCTGAGCGCCAGGCGGTTGAGGTCGCTGTGCCATTGCGCCAGGCCGGCCTGCAGCGTGCGCTGCGCGTCGGCGCGTTGTTGCAAAGCGCTCTGCGTGCGCAGCATGGCGTCCACGCCGCGCCAGGACATCAGGGCCATCAAGGCCATGACAGCCAGCGCCACCAGCACCTCGACCAGGGTGAAGCCCCCTTGCCGGCGCGCCGTCACCGGGTGCCCCCCGTGGTCTTTCCGGTGGTGCCGGTCGTTCCGGTGGTCCCGGTCGCGCCGCCGGCGGGCGACCTGCTGCGCGTGTCGGGCGGCGTGATGGGCCGCGCCCAGCTGATGGGGCCGATCTACATGGCGGCCAACCGCAACAAGCGCTCGCTCTGCCTCGACCTCAAGAAGCCGGCGGCC
>CAXBRX010000176.1:0-7068 GCA_963977835.1 uncultured Derxia sp. | reverse complement strand
AGGCGCTGCCGGAGAAAGGCGTGAAGCGCGTGATCCTGCCGATCCCGCCGGCGACCGCCGACAAGGTATTGCCGATCCTCGACAAGTTCGCGAAGTTCATCTGACCTCGCGCGACGCGACGGCGAGCCTTGCGCCCGCCGCCTCGTGGGCGGACGACCGTCAGGACCTCGTGCAACTCCGGGATACCGTGCTGAATCTCGTCGACGCCCTGGTGCAACAGGGCGTGCTCGACAAGGAAAAGGCCGCGGCACTGGTGGCGAAGGCCCAGTCAGACGCCGCGAAGAGCGCGGCCTGGATCTCCGCGAGGAGCTTCGGGACCTCCGCCGCCAGCGCCGCGGGGGGGCGGGTCGCCGAATCGACAACGATCTCGGGAGAGACCGGCTCCTCGTAGGGATCGTCGATCCCGGTGAATCCCTTGATCTCCCCGGCCCGCGCCCGCCGGTAGAGCCCCTTGGGGTCGCGCGATTCGCAGACCTCCAGGGGCGCCCGGACGTGGATCTCGACGAAGTCCCCCGGACCGAGCGCGGCCCTGACCGCGTCGAGCATCGGCCCGCCGACGGCCGCGCCGTCGATGGTCTTGCAGGTGGTGCAGACGCTGACCATCACCGGCCCCGCGGGCAGGCGCGGCGGCGTCGGAATTGCGCAGCCTCGGCGGCGATGTCGACCAGATACGCCGCCTCGCGCGCCTTGTGACGCGGTTCGCGCGTGGCGCGCGCCGGAGCCCTCTTCCAGCATCAGCGTGGTGGTGCTTTCCAGTTCCGCCGTGTCACCGGCCACGGTGCCGGTGCCATGGGCTTCGACGTAACTCACGTCGCCCGGACGAACACCGGCATCGGCGAGCGCGCCACCGTCGGCCTGCCCGATGGCTCGGTGGTGATCCTCAACACCGATACCGAGCTCGAAGTCGATTACCGCGCCGACGAACGCGTGGTGCATCTGTTGCGCGGGCAAGCCTTGTTCGAGGTGGCCAAGGATGCCGCGCGTCCGTTTCGCGTGCTCGCGGCCAACACGCGCATCACGGCGGTCGGCACCGAGTTCGATGTGCGCATCGATCGCACACGGCTCCAGGTCGCGCTCCTGCACGGCGTGGTCAAGGTCGATGGCGCGGCACCCGATGCGGCCGGCACACCGGCCACCCGGATGGTCGCAGGCGAGGTGCTCGACGTCCTCGATGATCATCAGATGCGCCTGACGCGCGGCGATCCGCAACGCATCAGCGGCTGGCGCGATGGGCAAGTGGTGTTCGACGATGAAAGCCTCGCCAATGCGGTGGCCGAGATGAACCGCTATTCGACCCGCCCGATCCAGCTCGATGCGCAGATCGCGCAACGGTATTACGTCTCGGGCGTCTTCAAGACCGGCGACACCGACCGCTTCGCGCAAGCGCTGGTCGAATTGTTTCCGCTTCGGCTCACGCATGACGATGCCGGCCGCCCGCTGATCGGCGCATCGGCATTAACGAAAGATTCACAATAAACCGCTGAGGCGCGCGCGGCGGCCTGCGTTCCTGGAGAAGAAGCGTGACCACAACTTCTTCATCCAGGGAGAACCCTCTTGACCTTGTTTGCGAACCGGCGTTTTCGCCCGGCGGCGCTGGCGGCGTGTGCTTGCCTGACGCTGCTGCCATCGATCGCGTGGTGTCAGGACACCGCGATCAAAACCTTTTCGATTCCGGCCGAAGACCTCGGCACGGCGCTCACTCATGCCGCGCAACAAGGCGGACGCGAGATCATGTTTGCCGCCGAACTCACACGCGGCAAGGCGACCGATGGCGTGCAAGGACAAATGACGCTCGACCAGGCGCTCGCGGTGCTGCTTGCCGGACGCGGACTCACGTATCGCGTGACCGATTCGGGCGCGATCATCATCGAGAAGGCGCCCGGCACAAAAGGGGATGCAGCACCGGCCACCGGCCCGCACGCGGTGAAGCCGGTGTCGAGCGATGACGCGCCGGCCGACACCGCGAACACCGCGGCGGCGGACCCGGACGCAGTGACCATGCAGACCATGGTGGTCACGGCGCAAAAGCGTCCGCAAACCTTGCTCGACGTGCCGACTTCGATCGTCGCGCTGAGCGGCGAGCAAGTGCGCGAGCGCGGCATCGTCGATTTCGTCACCCTCGCGCAATCGACGCCGGGCGTGATCGCGGCCAATCAGGCCACGGGCGGGCGCACCTCGCAAACCTTCACCATCCGCGGCATCGGCGACGACGATTTCCGCGCCAACGGCAACCCATCGGCGGCCGTGCATTTCGATGGTGTCTACATGGGTTCGGCGGCCTTGATCGGCGGGCAGTTGTTCGATGTCGAGCGCATTGAAGTGCTCAAAGGACCGCAAGGCACTTTGTACGGCCGCAATACGACCGCGGGTGCGATCAATGTGATTTCGCGCAAGCCCGGCGACAAGTTTGAAGGGCGCGCGTCGGTCGATGTCGGCAATTACGGCAGCGTGCGCACCGAAGCCGCGTATGGCGGTCCGATCGACGAGCGTTGGGGCGTGCGCATCGCAGGCGTGTATGACCGCAGCGATGGTTACCTCACCAACACCGGCGCGGGCAAATTCGCCGGCATCACGCCAAAACCGGGTGTCATCCCGCCCAACAGCGCGGTCAAGCCGAGCGACGACGCGACCGGCACCGAATTCGCGGGCGCGCGCAGCCTCATCACCTTTCGCCCCGAAGCCGGCACCGAGCTGAGCTTGAGCGTGCACGGGTTTCATGAAAACGGCGGCACCGCGCAAACCGAACGCGTGATCGCCACCTCGAAATACGCGGCCGATGCGCCCTACACCTTCTCGTCGAACGTCGTGCCTTACTTGCACAAGAACAGCAACGGCATGTCGCTGACCGTCGATCAGGAATTGCCGCGCGATCTGCTGCTGACCGTCATCGCCGATTACGAGAACCTCGCCCAGCAATTCATGTGGAACGACGGCACGCCGATCCGCACTTTCGACATCGATTACTACGATCATGTCGAACAGCGTTCGCTCGAAGCGCGCGTGCGCAACAACGACGGCGAAGCGAGCCGCACCGATTGGGTCCTCGGCAGCATCTATTACGAAGACAAAGTGGGCCTGCGCAGCACCCTCGATTCGTCCGACTATCTGCGCACCTTCTTCGCGACCGATTACCGCCAGACCCGCAACAGTTGGGCGGTGTTCGGCGACCTGACGAATCGCTTCGCCGAGCGCTGGTCGGCCGGCGTGGGTCTGCGTTATACGAACGAGCGCAGCACTTTCGCGGGCAGCACCGTCGACCTGAATCCGTACGGCCTCACGCTCGGCCCGCGCGCGTTCCCGACCTTGCCCGTGATCTTCGATCAATCGTTTCAGGACGATCGCGTCTCGGGCAAGGCCACGCTGACCTACCGGCCCAACGACAACACCACGCTGTACACCAGCATCGGCCAGGGCTTCAAGGCCGGCGGTTTCGATGGCTCGACGATCACCGCCGTGCAAGAAGCCGAGCCGTTCAAGTCGGAAACCGTCACCGCCTATGAAGCCGGCCTCAAATACCTGCCCAACGGTCCGGTGCAGGTCGATGCCTCGGTCTTCTATTACGACTACAAGGACATGCAGGCGAACTCGACGCGCATCATCGCCACCACGCCGACCAATGTGCGCACCAATGTCGGCCGCTCGCACATCCTCGGCGCCGAACTCAATCTGCTCGCACGGCCGATGCGCAATCTCGATCTGAACCTCGGCTTGTCGGTGCTCAACACGCGCATCACCGAGGCCAATTCGGATGACGCTGCCGAAAGCGCGCGCCGCATCGGCAATCAACTGCCCAATTCGCCCAAGCTGACCGCCAATGTCGGCGCGCGCCATACCCAGGCGCTCGGCGGCGATACCGTCATGGTCTCCACCATCAACGGCCGCTGGATCGGCAAGTACTACGGCGAGTTGGACAACTACCAGACCATCGGCGATTACTTCATCGGCGATGCACGTCTGGAGTTCCGCTTCGGCAAGCGCTGGTCGCTCGCGGCCTGGGTCAAGAACTTCACCGACCGCGCCTATTTCGCGGGCTTCGGCGGCGTCTCGGCCACCAGCGCGAATCTGTATCGCGGCGCGCCGCGCACCTTCGGCGTCAACGCGCAAATGAGGTTCTGACCATGAATCACATGCGTCGCAGCCTCATCGGCGCCGGGATCGCACTCGCCTTCACCCGCTCGACACCCGCGCATGCCGCAACGGCCTCGGCCACCGCCTTGTTGCCCTTGCGCGTGTGGAAAATCGCAGACGAAGTTCTGACCACCGCGCAACGGCAGATCCTGCCGGTCGCGGTCCCCGTATCGACGCCGCCGATCAACCCGGCCGAGATCGCGCTGTACGACCGTTACGGCTACAGCCGTTGGTCGAACGGCCCCGGCACGCGCTACACCGATGCGGCCGGGAACTCGCGCACGCATGAACTGCGTGCCGAGCTTGCGCCCGACTACCGAGGTGCGCCCAACACGGCGCACCTCCTGTCGTTCTTCGCAATCACCGACATTCACATCACCGACAAGGAATCGCCCGCGCAAGCGATCTATCCGGGCTGGAGCGCGCAATTCGGGCCCAGCTCGGCATGGTTGACCGCCGGCGCCTGGACGCCGCAAGTGATCGCCTCGACCCAGGTGCTCGACGCTGCGGTACAGACCATCAACGCCTTGCACCGACGCACGCCTTTCGACTTCGGCATCGCGCTGGGCGACACCATCAACAATGGCCAGTTCAATGAATTGCGCTGGTTCATCGATGTGCTCGACGGCAAGCGCATCGAGCCGAGTTCGGGTGCGCATGCCGGCGCCGAGAGTGTTGACCATCAGCGCCCGTTCCAGGCAGCCGGCCTCGACAAGTCCATCCCCTGGTACACCACGATCGGCAACCATGACCAGTTCTGGATGGGCATCCTGTACGAGACGCCGAAGACCATGGCCGCGCATACCGGCGCCACCGTGCTCGACATCGACCTGCCCACGGTCAAGCAGGCTTTGAGCCCGAACTGGAATGTGAACCAGACCGGTTATTACATGGGCGTGGTCGATGGCGCGAACCCCGAAGGCCGCGTGATCGGCGCGGGCCGCGAGGCCGACTTCGCGCAACCGCCGACCGTGGTGCCCGATGCCGACCGGCGCGCGCTCGCCACGCCCGACACCTCGCCGAGCCGCAATTTCATGCGCGCCTTTTTCGAGACCAGTTCGCTGCCGGTCGGCCATGGCTATACGCAGGCCAACCTCGACCGCGATTTCGCCTGCTACACCTTCGAGCCGCGCGCCGATCTGCCTTTGCGCGTTCTGGTCCTGGACAACACCGCGAAGAAGAACGATGCGCTCCACAAGATGGCCTATTACGGCACCGGCAATCTGGACCAGGCGCGCATCGACTGGCTGCTGGCCGAACTCCAGCGCGGCCAGGACGACGGCGTGCTGATGATCATCGCCGCGCACATCCCGATCAAACCGCAAGCGAGTCTGTACGACGCCACACCGACCCACGCGTTCTACGACAAGGCCGTCGAAGACGCCTTGCTCGCCAAGTTGCACGACTACCCGAACCTCGTGCTCTGGATCGCCGGCCATCGGCACCAGAACACGGTGACGGCGCAGCCCTTCAACGCGGCTGACGGGAAGGCCCAGCCCGAGCGCAGTTTCTGGGAAGTGGAGACCGCGTCCTTGCGCGATTTTCCGCAGCAATTGCGCACCTTTGAATTGCGCCTGAACCAGGACGGCACCCTGTCCATCCTCATCACCAATGTGGACCCGGCAGTGGCCGAAGGCTCGCCCGCGGCGCGTTCGCGCGCGTATGCGGTGGGCGCCGCGCGCATTTACGGCGCAACGCCGGCCACGCTGGCCGACACGCGTTCACGCGCCTACAACGCCGAGCTCGTCAAACAATTGAGCCCGGCAATGCAGGCGAAGCTCGCGAATTGCGGGAGCCGCATCGGCTAGCGCCCGGCATGGAGGCGAATGTTGCGATAATCGGTACGTTTTTCTGATCGCTTCACCAAACCGTGTCGCAACAGTTCGCCACCATGCCCCAGCAAAAGGTTCATCGACTCGCCCGCAAACGCATCGCGCCACCACAAGTCGCGCCGGTGCTGTTGGGCGGGTTGCGCATCGAGGTCGTGCATTGGGGCAAGGAACGCGGCCTGGAACAAAACGGCGGCTACCTCGAAGCCTTCGATCGCGCGACCGGTGCCGCGCGCTGGCTGTTGCGGGTCTACGCCATCGACTACGACCCGGCGCTTGAGGGCGATGTGCAGGATCTGTTCATCGAGCAACTCAAGACCGGCCCGGGCGGCACCCTCATCGTCATCGATGAACAAGGCCGTCGCTTCGTGGTCGACCCCGCCACCCGCAACGCGACCCAAGGCTGAATCGCATGCACACTTTGCCTCCATTGTTGCGCGCTGTCCGGCTCGGCCTGTGCGCGTTGTTGATCACCATCCCGCTCGCGACCCGCGCAGCGCCTCCGGCGGCCAAACGCGTGGCGCCGGCAGCGGTCGCACCGGTGACGATGGGCAAAATTCGATACGAAGCCGTGCACGCCACGCGTGCGCGCGGCCTGCCGCAAGAAGGTGGGTATGTCGCCGCGATCGATACGCGCACCGGCGCCGAACTCTGGCTGCAGCGCATTTACGAAACCCCGTATGACCCAGCCTTGGAAGAAGACGTCCAGGATGTCTACATCCGCCGCATGCGGCGCGGGTCAGACGGCAAAGCGATCGACATCATCGACGAGCGCGGGCGCTGCTATCGCCTGACGCTCGCGAGCCGTGAGGTGCAACCGTGCTGCGCGGCCGGCGCGGCTTGTCCGGCCCGCTAGCCCCCGCGTTCAGAAAGATCGCAGGCGCCGCGGCCCGAATGATCTCGACAAAGCGGCGCAGCCGCGCCGGGTAAAACCGTGCATACGGATAGACCACGCTGACCGGCAGCGGCGCGGCCTGCCAATGCGGCGCCACGTGCACGAGCCGCCCATCGGCGAGGTCTTGCCGCAGCACCCAGGCCGAGCCGACGCATAGCCCCAGACCGGCGAGCGCCGCGCTGCGCAAGGCGTACAAGCTGTCGGTGCTGAAGCGCG
>CAXBRX010000175.1:0-7108 GCA_963977835.1 uncultured Derxia sp. | reverse complement strand
GCCGCGCGGCATGGCAACGCGCTCATCGGCGCCGACGCTTCCTGAATTCATCACTGACGGACGACACTCGTGCTCAAGGTACTCATCCTCGGCGTCAATGGCTTCATCGGCCATCACCTCACGCGCCACATCATCGAAAACACCGACTGGCAGGTCTATGGCATGGACATGCAGTCCGAGCGCGTGGCGCCCTGGCTCGACCATCCGCGCTTTCATTTCTTCGAAGGCGACATCACGATCAACAAGGAATGGATCGAGTACCACGTGCGCAAATGCGATGTGGTGCTGCCCTTGGTCGCGATCGCCACGCCGTCCACCTATGTGCGCGCGCCGTTGCGGGTGTTCGAGCTCGATTTCGAAGCCAACCTGCCCATCGTTCGCCATTGCGTGAAGTACAACAAGCGCCTGGTCTTCCCGAGCACCAGCGAGGTCTACGGCATGTGCGGCGACGAGGAATTCGATCCCGAGAATTCGCCGCTCGTCTATGGCCCGATCAACAAGCCGCGCTGGATCTATGCCTGCTCCAAGCAGCTCATGGACCGCGTGATCGCCGGTTACGGCCAGCAAGAAGGCCTCGATTTCACGCTGTTCCGTCCGTTCAACTGGATCGGGCCGGGCCTCGACAATCTGCACGCGACCAAGGAAGGGTCGAGTCGCGTCATCACGCAATTCCTCGGTCATATCGTGCGCGGCGAAACCATCCAGCTCGTCGATGGCGGCTCGCAACAACGCTGCTTCACCTGGATCGACGACGGCATCGAAGCCCTGGTGCGCATCCTGCAAAACCCCGACGGCAAAGCGCGCGGCAGCATCTACAACATCGGCAATCCGACCAACAATTATTCGGTGCGCGACCTCGCCGAGATGATGCTGGCGATTGCCAAAGCCCGCCCCGAATACCGCGAATACGCCGAGAAGGTGAAGATCGTCGAGACGTCGTCGGGTGCGTATTACGGCGCCGGCTACCAGGACGTGAATCGGCGCGTGCCCAAGATCGAAAACACCATGCGCGACCTGAGCTGGGCGCCCAAGGTGACGATGCAGGATTCGCTCGAACGTCTGTTCGATTACTACCGCGACCAGCTCGACGACGCGCGCAGCCTGAACGACTGAAGACGGCACCGGCATGGCCGTCATCGCGCTCAAGATCGATGTCGACACCTGGCGCGGCACGCGTGAAGGCGTACCTGCGCTCGCGCGCACGCTCGAACATCATGATGCGCGCGCCACGTTCTTGTTCAGCCTCGGGCCCGACCATACCGGCCGCGCGATCAAGCGCGTGTTCCGCCCGGGCTTTTTCGGCAAGGTCGCGCGCACCTCGGTGGTCGAGCATTACGGCATCCGCACCTTGTTGTACGGCACCGTCCTGCCCGGCCCCGACATCGGCCGGCGCGAAGCCGCGGGTTTGCGCGCAATTGCGGCAGCCGGCTTCGAAACCGGCGTCCACACCTGGGACCATGTGCGCTGGCAAGACCATGTGGTGACCGCCACCGAAGCCTGGACGCGGCAGGAATTGCAGCTCGCCACCGAGCGCTATGTCGAGATCTTCGGCCAGGCACCCACGGTGCATGGCGCGGCCGGCTGGCAGATGAACGAAGCCGCGTACCGGCTCGAAGCTGAACTCGGCTATACCGTCGCCTCCGACACGCGCGGTCCGCAAGCCTTCGTCCCCGTCGATGTGGCCGGACGGACTCTCGGGCCGGTGCAATTTCCGACCACCTTGCCCACGCTCGATGAATTGATCGGTGTCGATGGGCTCGACGTGAACAATGTGCATGAAGCCTTGTTGCGCCTGACCGAGGCCGACACGCCTTTGCACGTTTACACCTTGCACGCCGAACTCGAAGGCCAAAAGCTGCAGCCGGTGTTCGAGCGTCTGCTCGCAGGCTGGCGCGCACAAGGCCATCGCTTCGCGACGGTCGGCGATCTGCCGGCCTTGGTGGACGTACAAACCTTGCCGCGCCTGCGCCCTGGCCTGGGTACGGTACCGGGCCGCAGCGGCATGCTGGCCGTCGCGCAAACACCTGCCGCCTGAAGCCTTTAGCGCCCCTCCCCACCGGATCAAACAAAAAGGGCCATGCGCGAGCACGGCCCTTTTGCTTAAGCGGCCCGCAGGCCGCGCAAAACCCTCAAAAATCTCAGGCCGAACGCGGCGTCTCGACCATCCCCGCAGCAGGCGCCGGCAACGGCGCCGCGCCGGTGGCCGGCAAGGCCTCGGGCTCGACGAACGCGCTATGCCCCTTGGCCAGCGCCTCCTGCAATTGCGCATCGTTCACGCCCTTGCACCATTTGCCGACCACGATGGTCGCCACGCCGTTGCCGATGATGTTGGTCAACGCGCGCGCTTCCGACATGAAACGATCGATGCCGAGGATGAGCGCGAGCCCCGCGACCGGCACATGGCCGACCGCCGACAAGGTGGCCGCGAGCACGATGAAGCCGCTGCCCGTGACGCCCGCCGCGCCCTTGGACGTGAGCAACAACACGACCAGCAACGAGATCTGCTGGAGCAAGGTCATCGGCGTATCGGTCGCCTGGGCGATGAACACCGCGGCCATGGTCAGATAGATCGAGGTGCCGTCGAGGTTGAACGAATAGCCGGTCGGAATCACCAGGCCGACGACCGATTTTTCGACGCCCAGATGCTCCATCTTCATCATCAGGCGCGGCAGCGCCGATTCCGACGACGAAGTGCCGAGCACGATGAACAATTCTTCGCGGATGTATTTGACGAAGCGCCAGATGCTGAAGCCGTGGTAACGCGCGATCGCGCCGAGCACGCCGAAGATGAAGATCAGGCAGGTGGCGTAGAACGCGAACATCAGCATGCCGAGTTGCGCGAGCGAGCTGATGCCATGCTTGCCGATGGTGAAGGCCATCGCGCCGAAAGCGCCGATCGGTGCGAGCTTCATGATGAAGCCGACCACGCGGAACAGCACCAACGAGAATTTCTCGATGAAATCGAACACCAGGGTGCCGCGGCCGCCGAACTTGTGCAGGGCGAAGCCGAACATCACCGAGAACAAGAGCACCTGCAGGATGTCGCCCTTGGCGAAGGCATCGACCACGCTGGTCGGAATCACGTTGAGCAGAAAGTCCACCGTGCCTTGCATCTTGCCGGGCTCGGTATAGGCCGCGATGCCTTTGGTATCGAGCGCGTTCGGGTCCACATGCATGCCCGCGCCAGGCTGGATCACATTCACGATCACCAGGCCGACGATGAGCGCCACGCTGCTGACGACCTCGAAGTACAACAACGCCAAGCCGCCGGTCTTGCCGACCTTCTTCATGTCTTCCATGCCCGCGATGCCGACCACCACGGTGCAAAAGATGATCGGGGCGATGATCATCTTGATGAGCTTGATGAAGCCATCGCCGAGCGGCTTCATCGCCGCGCCGGTCTGCGGATAGAAATGGCCGAGCAGCACGCCGATGACGATCGCCACCAGCACCTGGAAATACAAAGAGCGCACGAAAGAAAAGCGAGCCACGGCAGACGCCTTTTGACGGAATCAGGACGGGCGGCATGCTAGGACTGCGGGCACAAATCCGCATTTGTGGATATCCACAGCCGCAGCGGTCCGCACCTTTGCGTCAGATCATGGGAAATGCCGTCCGCGAGGCGCATCGCCATGCCGAGCGCAGGGTCAAGCCGCGCCGAACCCGCCCGCCCCCGGGGTCTCGATCACGAAGACATCGCCGGGCTGCATCTCGGTGCGATCGCTCGACCGCAGCACCTCGACTCGGCCATCGGCACGTTCGACACGATTGATGCCGGGCAGGCCATCGGCGCCGCCGGCCGCGCCGCGCGGCGCAAATTCGCGGTTGTTGGCCAGGATGGACGCGGTCATGGGTTCCAGAAACCGCACGCGGCGCACACCACCATCGCCGCCGCGCCAGCGGCCGGCACCGCCCGATCCGCTGCGAATCCGGTATTCCTCCAGCAGCACCGGAAAGCGCCATTCGAGCACCTCGGGATCGGTCAGGCGCGAATTGGTCATGTGGGTCTGCACCACCGCCGTCCCGTCCCAGCCGCGCACGATGCGGCCTTGCGCGTCTTTGACCACACCGGCCGACGAACCGCCCGCCAAGGTTTCGTAGTACTGCACGCGCGCATTGCCGAAGGTGAAATTGTTCATCGAGCCCTGGCTTTCGCTCATGAGGCCGAGCGCGCCATACAAAGCCTGGGTCACGCATTGGCTGGTCTCGACATTGCCCGCGACCACCGCGGCCGGGTAGCGCGGATTGAGCATCGAGCCTTCGGGCACGATCACACGCAAAGGCTTGAGACAACCCGCATTGAGCGGAATGTCGGCATCGACCAGGGTGCGAAACACATAAAGCACCGCCGCCATGCACACCGACTTCGGTGCATTGAAATTGTTGGGCAATTGCGCCGAGGTGCCGGTGAAATCGATGACCGCCTCGCGCCGCGCACGGTCGACCCGGATCGCCACCTGTATCTGCGCCGGCACGCCATCGGCGCCGCCGTTGGCCGGATCGATGCGGTAGGTGTAGGCGCCGTCGTCGAGCGCGGTGATCACGCGGCGCACGGCTTCTTCGGCGTTGTCTTGCACATGGCGCATGTAGGCCTGCACGACCTCGACGCCGAAATGCGCGCACATGCGCTGCAATTCCTCGGCGCCCTTGGCATTGGCCGCCACCTGCGCGCGCAAGTCAGCGAGGTTTTGTTCGATGTTGCGCGCCGGCCAGCGGCCGCTGCCAAGCAAGGCGCGGGTAGCATCCTCGCGGAAATGCCCGGCGTCGATCATCTTGAAATTGTCGATCAGCACGCCTTCGTCTTCGACGCTGCGCGAATCGGCCGGCATCGAGCCCGGCGCACTGCCGCCGATGTCGGCATGATGGCCGCGCGACGCGACGTAGAACGCGACCTCGGCCGGCGCCTCCGCCAGATAAACCGGCGTGACGACCGTGACATCGGGCAGATGGGTGCCGCCGTTGTAAGGCGCGTTGAGCACATAGACATCGCCCGCGCGCATCGTGCCGCGGTTGGCGTCGATGACAGTCTTGATGCTTTCGCCCATCGAGCCCAGATGCACCGGCATGTGCGGCGCATTGGCGATCAGATTGCCGCCGGCATCGAAAAGCGCGCACGAAAAATCGAGCCGTTCCTTGATGTTGACCGAGTAGGCGGTGTTCTGCAGCCGCAGCCCCATCTGCTCGGCAATGCTCATGAACAGGTTGTTGAACACTTCGAGCATCACCGGATCGGCCGTGGTGCCCAGCGCCTTGCGCACCGGGCGCGCCGCGACGCGTTCGAGCACCAGATGATCGATGGGCGTGACTTCGGCCTGCCAGCCGGGTTCGACGATGGTGGTCTGGTTCTGCTCGGCGATGATGGCCGGGCCGGGAATGCGATCGCCGGGCGCGAGCGCCGCGCGCAAATACAAAGGCGCGTCGTGCCAAGTGCTGCCGCAATGCATGCGCACGGTGTCGGCCCGGGTTGGTTCGTTGGCGGGTGCATGCGTGGTTGCACCGCCGGCCATCGCAACGGCGGCCGTGGCCTCGCCGCGCCCGATCGCCTCGACCGACACCGCTTCGACGATCAAGGCTTTGTGTTCCATCAGGAAGGCAAAGCGCTGCCGATAAGCGGCTTCGAAACGCTCGCGCATGCGCTGCAGCCCGGCCTCGCCCGCTTCGTACCCGACGATCAAGGCGGTGTCGGTGCCCTCGTAGCGCAAATGCACGCGCAAGACGAGCTCGATGCGCGCCTCGGCCACGCCTTGCGCGCACAGGTCGGCGCGTGCATCGTCGCCCAACTCGACCAGGGCCTGCGCAAGCATCGGCACGACTGAGGCATCGAGCCGCGCTTCGATCGCACGCTCGCGCATCGCGGTCTGATCGGCCAGCCCCATGCCGTAGGCCGACAACACGCCGGCGAGCGGATGCGCATACACCCGCGTCATGCCGAGCGCATCGGCAACCAGACAGGCATGCTGGCCGCCCGCACCGCCAAAGACGGCCAACGTGTATTCGGTGACGTCATGCCCGCGCGCGACCGAAATCTGCTTGATCGCATTGGCCATGTTCTGGACCGCGATGTCGACAAAACCTTCTGCGACGGCTTCGGGCGTGGGCGCCGGCATGCCGGTCGCGCGTGCGATCTCGTCGGCGAGCGCGGCAAATCGTGTGCGCACGATCTCAGCATCGAGCGGTGCATCGCCATTGGGGCCGAACACCTTTGGAAAATGCGCGGGCTGCAATTTGCCGAGCATGACATTCGCATCCGTGACCGCGAGCGGTCCGCCGCGCCGGTAACACGCCGGCCCGGGGTTGGCGCCGGCCGAGTCGGGGCCGACGCGATACCGTGCGCCGTCGAAATGCAGGATCGAGCCACCGCCCGCTGCCACGGTATGGATCGCGAGCATCGGCGCGCGCATGCGCACACCGGCCACCTGGGTGTCGAACGCGCGTTCGAGCGCGGTCAAATCACGCCCGGCAAAATGCGATACATCGGTCGACGTGCCGCCCATGTCGAAGCCGATGAGTTTGTCGAAGCCCGCCGCGAGCGCGGTGCGCTTGAACGGCGCGGCGGCTTCGGCCGGTTTGAATTTGATGTTCGCGTCTTCCTTGCGCGGGGGACGCACTGGCAGCTCAAGTGCGCTCTTGCCGGTGTAGAGCGTAAGCGTGACCGGTTCCGGTGATGGCCAGATCAGCGGCCAGTACGTCGTTGAAACCGCCACGCGCAGCCGATGCCCCTTGACGAACGAATACGCGGTATCGGACAGCGGCACGCGCACGGTGTATTTTCGGCCCGGCACCAGTTTCACCGGCTTGTTTGCCCCGTTGATATGCGTGAGATTCAACACGCCGTAACTCACGCGCGTCGAGGCGCCGCTGGGCGCAACGTCGCACAGGCGCACGCAGATAAACGCGGTGGGCTTGTCCACCGACAGCGTGAGCGTGGCTACCGGCGTGCCGAGGATCTCCGTGGTTTTGGTCAGCACGGCGCTGTCGAAGCACAACGATTTGCCGTCGTCGGCGCGCTGGTCACCCGGCAGTTCCGGACTGGCGCCATGCTGAAACCACGGCATCAATTCGCCACAATCCAGCCCCAGCGTTTGTGGCGACTGCGCGACGAGCTTCG
>CAXBRX010000174.1:0-7113 GCA_963977835.1 uncultured Derxia sp. | reverse complement strand
GTGCAGATCCTCGCGCTCGGCCGGCAGAACAAGATGACCGGCGCCGCCGAGCAATACCAGTACATCCTGCGCGACGAATCGATGCACTGCAATTTCGGCATCGACCTCATCAACACCATCAAGCTCGAGAATCCGCAGCTCTGGACGCCCGAGTTCCGCGCCGAGCTCAAAGTGCTGTTCGCGCGCGCGGTCGAGCTCGAATACCGCTACGCCGAAGACACCATGCCGCGCGGCGTGCTCGGCTTGAACGCGCCGATGTTCAAGAGCTATCTGCGCTTCATCGCGAATCGCCGCGCGACGCAGATCGGTCTCGATGCGCTCTACCCGAACGAAGAGAATCCGTTCCCGTGGATGAGCGAGATGATCGACTTGAAGAAGGAGCGCAACTTCTTCGAGACGCGCGTCATCGAGTATCAAACCGGCGGCACGCTGAGTTGGGAGTGAGCGATGCGCGCATGTCACGCGCATGCGCGTGTGGCATGCGCGTGACATGGAGTCAAGAAAGTGCGTGATTTTTTCGCCAACTTGATATAGTCTTTTTCATATGATTTTTGCTTGATTGACCTCCGGGTGATCCAGACCGACTCATCGCAGATCAACACCACCGACTTCGAACGAAAGCGCAATGCGCCCGTCGTGAACGAATCGGACCGCGCCGACGCTCAGCGTCGCGTGGTGGCTTTCTCCCTCTTCGTATCCAATGCCGGGCGAGCGCCGGCATTTTTTTTGGCCATGCGCGACTTCGTGTTCGCAGCAGGCCGTGCAGCATTCATTAGCGTAAGTAGGCCGTTAGCGCTTGCGCCAGTGAATAGCCCGTTCATCGCGACGGCGCACCGTATGGCGCCTTCCGGGACGGGTTTCCTTGACTCAGTGTTCCACTCTTCACGTGAAGGAGATCACCATGGCAACCGCTAAGAAGGCTGCGAAGAAACCTGTTGCGAAGAAGGCTCCGGCCAAGAAGCCGGTAGCGAAGAAGGTCGTTGCGAAGAAGCCGGTCGCGAAGAAGGCTGCTGCGAAGAAGCCCGTGGCCAAGAAGGTCGCCGCGAAGAAGCCCGTCGCGAAGAAGGCTGTCGCCAAGAAGCCCGTGGCCAAGAAGGCCGTCGCGAAGAAGGCTGTCGCCAAGAAGCCCGCGGCCAAGAAGCCTGCTGCGAAGAAGCCTGCGGCCAAGAAGGCTGCGAAAAAGCCTGCGGCCAAGAAGCCTGCTGCGAAGAAGGCTGCTGCCAAGAAGCCCGCTGCGAAGCCTGCGGCCGCGCCTGCGGCAGCACCTGCTGCGAAGCCCGCGCTGAACCCCGCAGCCGCCTGGCCGTTCCCGACTGGCGCGCGTCCGTAATCCAGACGCCGCTGTTCGTTCGGGCCCGCTCCGGTCTTTGTGCCGGGCGGGCCTTTTCATTGGGGCTCGCGGTTTGATTCGCCACCGGCGTTACGGCACTATCGCCGCATGCTCTATCAAATCCTTCGTCTGATCATCGAGACCATTGCGGGCTTGTTCGGCGCCGCGATGTTGTTGCGCGCCTATATGCAATGGGTGCGTCTGGGCGGCCGCAATCCGTTGTCGGCGTTCGTGTTCGCGCTGACCGATCGCGTGGTCCTGCCGTTGCGCCGCATGATCGGCGCGCGCGGCAGCATCGATTGGGGCAGTCTCCTCGGCGCCTTCATGGTCGCGTTGATCGCGGCCGTCCTGCTCGAACTCGCGTTCGCGCTCACGGTCGGCGCGTTGCTGATCCCCAACCCTTTGCTGTTGCTCGCGATCGCGGTCGTGATGCTGGTGAAGTGGTCGCTCTACACCGTGATGATCCTCACCCTGATCTATGTGGTCCTGAGCTGGGTGAATCCATACGCGCCGATGGCACCGGCAGTCGGCATGCTGGTCGAGCCTTTGCTCGCGCCGTTTCGCCGCATCCTGCCGCGCATCGGCGGACTCGATCTTTCGCCGATCGCCTTGTTCCTGCTCGTGCAGATCGTCCTGATGCTGCTCGATGGCGCAGTGCGCGCCATCCCCGGTCTGGTATGAGCGTGAGCTGGATCGCCGCGCATGCGCGCGGTGTGGTCGTGTCGTTTCATGTGCAGCCCAATGCCCCCAAGACCGAGGTGCAGGGCGAGCATGGCGGAGCGTTGAAGTTGCGGCTGGCGGCGCCGCCGGTCGATGGCAAGGCCAACGACACGCTGGTGCGCTGGGTTGCCGAGCGGCTCGCTGTGCCGCGTTCGGCCGTCGATCTGATCTCGGGCGAGAAAGACCGACGCAAACGGGTGCTGGTGACCGCCGCACTCAGCAACGAGGCGATCGAGACCGCCTTGTTGCGTGAGCCGCGAACGAAATCTTAGAGCTTGGAAACGCGCGTACCGCCGGCGCCCGACAACAGGCGCACGCGTTCGCCGGGTTGGAATTGCTGACCGTCGTTGGCTTGCACGATCGCGCGCAATTCGCCGTTTTCGAGACGCACGGTGATCTCGAGGCCTTCTTGCTTGGACGCGTTGTTTTCGATCGCCTGACCGGCGATGCCGCCCGCTACTGCGCCGAGCACAGCGCCGACCACCGCCCCCTTGCCATTGCCGACATTGCTGCCGGCGACGCCGCCGACCACGGCACCAGCGCCGGTGCCGACACCGGTCTGGCCTTTGTCGATCTTGACGATGCGCACGGCTTCGACCGTGGCGAGGCGCACGGTTTGTTCACGGCCGACCTGGCCCGCGGTGTATTCGCTGGCGGATGTATGCGGATTCGCGCAGCCGGCAAGCAAGGCGGCCAATGCGGCCACGGCCAATGCCGTGCGCGCGGTCATGGGATGCGACTTCATTTGATTCTCCTTAGTGTCGATGCGGCGCACGAAATCCAGACACCGTGCCGCCGGGGCGACACGACGCTACCACGGCATGTAGCCGAACTCGGTGTCGAATTGTGAGCGTATTTCGGCTGCGGTGAAGTGATGGCTTTGTCCGCCGCGGTATCCGATCTTGATCGATCCAAGCAGCGAGGCGAGCCGGCCGATGGTCGGCCAGTCCATTGCGCGCTCGAGGCCGAACAACAAGCCGGCGCGGTAGGCATCGCCGCAACCGGTCGGATCGACGACTTTTTCGGCGCGCACGCAAGGGATGTGCACGACCTCGTGGCCCAGATGGATTTCGGAGCCGAGCGCGCCGCGGGTGACGATGAAAGCCTTGGTCAGCGCAGCGAGTTCTTCGAAGCTTTTTCCGGTGCGTTCGGACAACATCTGGGCTTCGTAATCATTGACCGTGACGTAATCGGCGTTCGCGACGAAATCGAGCAACTCGGGGCCCGAGAACATTGGCATGCCCTGGCCCGGATCGAAAATGAAAGGAATCCCCGCGGCCTTGAATTGCTTGGCATGTTCGATCATGCCCTCGCGGCCGTCGGGCGAAACGATGCCCAGCTTCACGCCATCGGCATCGCCAACCTTGTTCTCGTGCGAATAGCTCATCGCCCCCGGGTGGAAGGCGGTGATCTGGTTGTCGGCCTGGTCGGTCGTGATGAAAGCCTGCGCGGTGTACGACGACGGAATGCGGCGCACGTATTGCGTATTGAGGCCGAGCTTGCGCATGCGCTCGATGTAGGTGTCCGAGTCCTGGCCGACGGTGGCCATGATCAACGGCTTGCCGCCGAGCATGTTCAGGTTGTAGGCGATGTTGCCCGCCGTGCCGCCGAATTCACGCCGCATTTCGGGCACCAGGAACGCGACGTTGAGGATGTGGACCTTCTCGGGAAGGATGTGGTCCTTGAATTCGCCGGGGAACACCATGATGGTGTCGTAGGCGATGGAGCCGCAGATCAACGTTGCCATGGAGAAGTGCCGATCGGAAGTGAACGAGGTTTCAGGGGTAGAAGATGCCGACGGTATAGCCGACCACACCTTCGTCGGCGATGTGCATCGGCACCGTGATGCTGGTCTCGGCATTGCCCACCAGACCGACGCGCCGACGATCCGCGGCGTCGCGATGCGCGCTCAGATATTCGTCGGCGTTGATGACGCGGCGGATCAATACCTGGGTATGCGCATCGGTCAGGATCACGTCGAGTGCCGGATAGGCCATCGGCAACGCATCGTCGTTGTGGATCGCAACCACCAGATTGAAATTGCCGCCTTCGCCCGGCTGCAAATCGGCGCTGACCACGCGCAAAGGCGTGATGTGGCGCGGCAGGCCCACCTCGCAACGCAAAGGATCGGGCAGCGCCGCACAGACGGTCGCCAGCGGCGAGCGCAACGCCGGAAATTCGGCTGCGATCTCGGCGCGATAGACATACGCGCCCTGGCCGAGCAAAGCGAGCGCCGCCAGCAAGGCAAAGATGGCGACCAAGGCCCGTAACCACGCAGGCGCGCGGCGACGTTCGCGCAAAAAGGCCGGCAACTCTTCGAAGCGATCTTCGACGACTTCTGCCGACGGACGCGCCACATCGACGAGCGTCAACGGCGACAAGGTCGCGCCGTCATCGGCCTCGGCGGCCTGGCGCGCGCGCGCGACGCGCTCGCGCATTTCGGCGATCGCGTCGATCTCGGCATCGCGCTGCGAGGACGGCGCGGGCGCGGCGACGAGGGCCTCGTCGATGGCGGGCTCTGCCTGATGTACGTCCAGGGCTGCCGGTTCGCGCGCGGCTTCCTGAGTGCTCGCGCGGACTGCTTCGCGTGTTTCGTCGTGCGCTTCTTTTTGTTCTTCTGCGCGAGCGTCTTCCGGCGCCTCTGCGCGCAATGCTGCGGCCGGTTCGGCATGCGTGGGCTTCGTTGCCGCGCCGCCTTGACCGAGCCGCGCGTACCAAGGCACGCGTGCCGGCGCGTCGGCGGGTTTGGTGTCGGTCGCGGGGGGTGTTGCGGTGGGTGTTGCGGCGGGTGTGCGCTCGACGGCTTCGGCCGCCACAGCCTCGAACGCGTTGGCGCTGGCGTCATGCCCGGTCGAAGCGTCGGCGCGCGTTGGCGCGGGTTCCGGCGTCGGTGTCGCGGCAGCGGCTGGTTCGACGAATTCCGGTGCGTCGAACCCTGCGTCGATGGGCGCGATCTCCACCGTCGATGCTGCGGGTTCGGGCTGCATGTCGATCGGGCTGGGCGCGGCGGGACGCTCAGCCAGGTCGCTTGCGCTCGACGATGCGGACGCGATCGGCGCGCCAAAGGCGTCTTGCTGCGCAAGGCCGTCTGATGGCACGGCTTCGACAGGCGCCATTGCCGCGGGCGCAGGGTCGGCCTGCGGCGCTGCGATCTGGGCCTGCCCCTCGCCCCATGCGGGCGCTTCGATCCGAGGTGTCAGATCGCCAGTCGGTGCGACTTCGACCGGCGCATCGTCCATGCCGAGGAACTCGGGCGTCGGCGCCCCGGACGCGCCGGGCAGCGCGCTTTCATTCGCGGTGGGTGCCGGCTCGGAGAAATAATGCAGGAACTCGATGCCGTTGAAGACGTGCAGGCATTTGCCGCACTTCACCAGCCCTTTGCGCAGCTTGAGTTGATCGGACACCACGCGAAAGGTGGTGCCGCATTGTGGGCAACGGGTGGCAAGCGTCATGAATGAAGGTCGGGCGCGGTCTCGGGTCCCGGCGAATCGACGGACATCGTCAATCCGCGCGCGGGCGCGAGGCCAAGCATACCCAACCGTCGCGCACTGCATCAACGATCATCGGCAGACCTTGTGCCGCATAAACCGCAGCGACTTCTTCGGCCTGGCGTTCGAGGATGCCCGAAAGCACCAGGGCGCCGCCCGGTTTCACCTGTGCAATCAAGGCTGGTGCAAGCAGCTTGAGCGGGTTCGACAGGATGTTGGCGACGACCACGTCGTAACGGTGCTCGGCCTGCCAATGGGCATCGTGAAAGGCGATCTCGACCTCGTTGCGCAAGGCGTTGTCGCGCGCGGCGATGACGGCATGTTCGTCGATGTCGACGCCCTCGACCGGACCGGCGCCGAGTTTTGCCGCCGCGATCGCGAGAATGCCCGAGCCGCAACCGTAATCGAGCACGCTGGTGCCCGGCGTCAGATGGCGTTCCAGCCATTCGAGGCACAAGCGCGTGGTCGGATGGGTGCCGGTACCGAACGCCATGCCGGGGTCGAGCCGCAGCACGATCTGTGCGCCGGCCGGAATTTCATGCCAGCTCGGCACCACCCACAAGCGGCCGATCTCGATCGGATCGAATTGCGATTGCGTGGCCTGCACCCAGTCTTGTTCATCGACCGGGCGGATGGTCTCGGGCAAGGGCAGATCGAGCCCGGTCTCGCGCACGGCCAGCATCAGATCGGCCAGCGCGTGCGAAAAATCCTGATCGGAATCGGTCTGCAACAGCATCACCAGCCGGCTGCGCCGCCAGGCTTGCGCTTCTTGCTGCATGCCGGGTTCGCCGAAGATCGGTTGTTCGTCGGGCGAATCGGCGTCGGCGTCTTCGACCGAGACCGAGGACGCGCCCGCGTCGAGCAAGGCATCGGCCAGCGCGTTGGCGCGCGCTTCGTCGACCAGGAAGATGGCTTCGGTCAGCACATCAGCCCTTGCGCGCCGCGAGCTTTTGCTCGAGGTAATGGATGCTGGTGCCGCCTTCGATGAACTTGGCGTCGTTCATGAGTTCGCGGTGCAGCGCGATGTTGGTCTTGATGCCGTCGACCACCATTTCGGACAGCGCGATGCGCATGCGCGCGATCGCTTGTTCGCGCGTCTTGCCGTAGGCGATGACCTTGCCGACCATCGAGTCGTAATGCGGCGGCACGAAGTAGCCGTCATAGGCATGCGAATCGACGCGGATGCCGGGGCCGCCGGGCGCGTGCCAGCCGGTGATGCGGCCCGGGCTCGGCACGAAGGTGAACGGATCTTCGGCATTGATCCGGCATTCGATCGCATGGCCGGCCAGCACGACATCGCGTTGGCGCAGCAACATCTTTTCGCCGGCCGCGACGCGGATTTGTTCTTGCACGATGTCGACGCCGGTGATCATTTCCGTGACCGGGTGTTCGACCTGGACGCGGGTGTTCATTTCGATGAAATAGAACTCATCGTTTTCGTAGAGGAATTCGATGGTGCCGGCGCCGCGATAGCCGATGCGCTTGCAGGCGTCGGCGCAGCGCGCCCCGACCTTGTCGCGCAGCTTGGGGTTCAGCATCGGCGCGGGCGCTTCCTCGATCACCTTCTGGTGGCGG
>CAXBRX010000173.1:0-7143 GCA_963977835.1 uncultured Derxia sp. | reverse complement strand
AGGCCTTCGCCGACGATCTGCCGGCGGCGGTGGCGCGGCGGCTGGGGGCTCCGTCCGCCCCGCCGCCCCCTCCGGTCGAGCCCGCCTCGGGCCTGAACCTGAAGCGGGGCGTTTGAGCCATGGCCTTGGGAGGCGGTTCGAGCGGCGGCGGGTCGCGTCGCGGGCGGAGGGGACGCAAAGGCCCCCTGACCGAGATCAACGTCACGCCCCTGGTGGACGTGATGCTGGTGCTGCTGATCATCTTTATGATCTCGGCGCCGCTTCTGACCGTGGGCGTGCCGGTGGAGCTGCCCAAGACCGAGGCTAGCGCGGTCGAGACGAATAACGAACCCCTGTCGGTCAGCATCGACCAGCAGGGGGCGATCTTCATCGGCGACAGCGAGACGTCGTTCGACGATCTGGCGGTGCGTCTGCTGACCGAGGCCGGCGGATCGGACAAGGCGTCCGAGCGGCCGGTCTTCGTGCGGGCCGACGGCCGGGCGCCCTATCAGGCGGTGGCGCGGGTGATGGCGCGGCTCAGCGCCTCGGGCTTCACCAAGCTGAACCTCATCACCGACACGGCGCCCAATACGGCGGCGGCCGGAGGCTGACCTTGCGCCGTCCGATCCCCGCGATCCTCGGCTCCATCACCCTGCACGCCGGGGTGGTCGCGCTCGCCTTCGTGTCGTGGCCGCGCGAGCGCGACGAACCCAAGCCACTGGTGAATTCGGTTCCGGTCTCGATCGTGTCCGACGTCCAGATCGCCGCCGCGCCGGCCGACAATCCGCAGCCGGAACCGTCGCCCGACGATGCGGCGACCGCGCCGGCCGAGGCGGACGATCTGCGGTCGGTGCGCCGTCTGTTCGTCCAGGGATTGCTGACCAATCTGCTCAACCCGAAGGTCGTGCTGTTCTTCTTGTCCTTCTTCCCGCAGTTCGTGCGCGCCGATGCCGACGCGCGCGTGAGCGCCTTCTTGATTCTGGGCGCGATCTTCGTCGCGATGAGCACGGTCTACACCTGCACCCTGGCCTGGGCCGCCGGCACGCTCACCCGGCGCTTGCGCGGCAATGCGCGCGTGCGGCTCTGGCTCGAACGCGGCACCGGTGCAGTGTTTGTCGCAATCGGTTGCAAACTCGCGCTGGTGCGACACGGCTAACACGCTTTCGCGCTTGAATTCCTACTGCCCAACGACATCTAATCAGCGCTCCGCAAATTTGCGGAGGTCGAACCCGAAGGGATTGCTCGTATGTTCAACTACCTGAAGACCGCAGTACTGATGGCGGGCATCGTCGCGCTGTTCATGGCGATCGGTGCGCTGATCGGTGGCCGGCAGGGAATGATGATTGCGTTCGCGATTGCGATCGCGATGAATTTCTTCAGCTACTGGTTCAGCGACTCGATGGTGCTGAAGATGTACAACGCGCAGGAAGTCGATGAGACATCCGCGCCGCAGTTCTACAACATGATCAAGGAACTGGCCGGCCGTGCCGGTCTGCCGATGCCGCGCGTCTATCTGATCAACGAAGACGCGCCGAACGCGTTTGCGACCGGGCGCAACCCCGAGCACGCGGCGGTCGCGGCGACCACCGGCATCCTGCGTATTTTGTCGGAGCGCGAAATGCGCGGCGTGATGAGCCATGAACTCGCGCATGTCAAACATCGCGACATCCTCATCAGCACCATCAGCGCCACCATGGCCGGTGCGATCTCGATGCTGGCCAATTTCGCGATGTTCTTCGGCGGCCGCGATTCCGAAGGCCGTCCGGCCAACCCGATCGCCGGCATCCTGGTGATGTTCCTCGCGCCCTTGGCCGCGTCCTTGATCCAGATGGCGATCAGCCGCGCACGCGAATACGAAGCCGACCGTGGCGGCGCCGAAATCTCGGGCGATCCGCAAGCGCTCGCGTCTGCGCTCGAAAAGATCCATCGCTATGCCCAGGGCATTCCGTTCGCGCCGGCCGAGGCCCATCCCGAGACTGCGCAGATGATGATCATGAATCCGCTCTCGGGCGGGGGCTTGCGCAGCATGTTCAGCACCCATCCGGCCACCGAAGACCGCGTCGCCCGCCTGATGGAAATGGCTCGCACCGGCACCTACCCGGCCTGACCCCGGTCGCCCGGCGCGCCGGGTCGATTGCATGAATATTCATGTGATTGATCCGGCGCGCTTAAAATCGGGGCATGCCTTCATCGCCCGACTCCCTCGCCGCCCAATTGCAGACGGCCGCCGCCGCGTGCGCCGCGGTACGCCATGGCACCGCGTTGCCACAAGCTTTGACCAAGGCCGCACGTGGCCTTGCGCCCGGTCCGCGCGGCGCCGTTCAGGACATCGCCTATCGCAGCATGCGCCAGCGTGGCCTGGCCGATGCCTTGCTCGCCCGTCTGGTCGAGCGCGCGCCTGCCGAGGCGGTGCGCGAATTACTCGTTTGCGCGCTGGCCCAACTCGTCGATCCTGAACCGCCGTATTCGGCACACGCCCTGGTCGACCAAGCCGTGGAAGCCGCGCCCCAGCGCGCGAAAGGCTTCGTCAACGCGGTCTTGCGCCGGTATTTGCGTGAAGGCGAGCGTTTGCGGGCGACGCTCGCCGGCGATGTGGTGGCGCGTGAGAATTTTCCGGCCTGGTGGGTCGAACTGCTCCAGCGCGACCATCCCGAGCATTGGCAAGACATCCTCGCCGCGAGCCAGCGCCCGGGGCCGATGACTTTGCGCGTCAACCGGCGCCGCGCCACGCGCGAGCAGGTGCTGGCCGCGTTGGCCGACGCCGGCTTGCAGGCCCATGCGCTCGCGGGCATCGGTGCGTGGCCGACACCCGATGCCGTGGTGCTCGACACCCCGCGTGCGGTGCAGGCGCTGCCGGGGTTCGCGGAGGGCTGGTGGTCGGTACAGGACGCAGGCGCCCAATTGGCCGCGCCCTTGCTCGAAGTCGAACCCGGCATGCGGGTGCTCGACGCTTGTGCCGCGCCCGGCGGCAAGACCGGGCATGTGCTCGAATGCGCCGATTGCGAGGTGCTGGCGCTCGATGCGGACGCCGCCCGGCTCGCGCGCGTCGAAGAAAACCTGCTGCGTCTGGGGCTAAAGGCCGAAGTCTGTGCTGGCGACGCGGCGCGCGTCGACGATTGGTGGGACGGACGCGAATTCGACCGCATCCTCGCCGATGTGCCTTGCACCGCTTCGGGCATCGTGCGCAGACATCCCGACATCCGCTGGCTGCGGCGGCGCAGCGATATTGACCAACTTGCAACAACCGCAGCGGCCATTCTCGATGCGCTTTGGCGCGTGCTAAAGCCCGATGGCACAATGCTTTTCGCCACCTGCTCCGTTTTTGTGCAGGAAGGTGAAGCCCAGGTGCAGCATTTTCTGGCGCGTCATCCCGACGCGGTCCGCCTGGAAGCCCCCGGGCAATTGCTGCCCGCCGATACCGATGCGCTCGACCACGACGGATTCTTCTATGCACGGGTTGCCAAGCGCGTTCGGCGCTGAGCGACGCATGGGGCTGGCCGTTGCGCTGCAACGGCTGCTGCAACTGTGCTGCGTGGTCTGTCTGGCCGGCGCGGCCTGGGCCGTGCAGGCGGCCGGCATCGAGGCGCGCAAGGCGAGCATCGTCGCGCAGGAAGACGGCTGGTATGCCGACGCCGACTTCGAGATCGACTTCAATCCGACGTTGGCCGACGCGGTGCAGCGCGGCGTCGCGCTGTATTTCGTCGCCGAGATCGAGATCAAACGCCCGCGCTGGTACTGGCTCGACGAACGCGTGCTCAGCGCCCAGCGGCCGGTGCGCCTGTCGTACAACGCCTTGACCAGCCAATACCGCGTGGTGGTCGGCGATGGCCCGCTCGCACAACGGTTCGACGATGTGTCGAGCGCGGTGGCGGCGATGTCGCGGGTGCGCAATTGGCGTCTGGGCGACCGCGGCGCCTTGCACGCCGGCAAGCAATACGCGGTGCAGGTGCGCTTGCGTCTCGATACCAACCAACTGCCCAAGCCGTTCCAGCTCAATGCGATCACCGATCGCGATTGGGCGCTGGCCTCGGACTGGCTCAAATTCGACTTCAAGCCGTGACCGCAGCCCTCGATCCTGAGCACGCACGCGTGCGGGCCCGGCGCATCCGGCGCGGCCTGCGTTATCTGGTGGTGGCGCTCGCGGCCCTGGCGGCAGTGCTGTTCTTCGTTTTCGTTTCGGCCTCGGCCACCGGCGAATTCTTCGAACGCAATTACACCTTGCTGTTGTGGTTGAACGCCGGCCTGCTGGTGTTGCTGCTGCTCACGGTGGTGGTGCTTGCGTTCCGGCTCTGGCAGCGCTGGCGCAACGGACGCTTCGGCGCGCGCCTGATGGCGCGGCTGGCCTTGTTGTTCATCCTGATCGGCGTTCTGCCCGGCGTGCTCATCTACACGGTCTCGGTGCAATTCCTCGGCCGCAGCCTGGAATCCTGGTTCAACCCGCGCGTGGACGCCGCGCTCGAAGCCGGGCTCGATCTGGGCCGCAGCGCGCTCGATGCCTTCAAGTCGGACGCGGCCGCGAAAGCGCGCGCGATGGCGCTCGAACTCGCCGACGCGACCCCCGGCATGGTCGGGACCATGCTCATCCGGCTGCGCGAACAAGCCCAGGTCGGCGAAGCGATCGTGTTCACGGCCAACGGTCGCTTGATCGCCTCGGCCGGCGGCGGCATCACCCTGGTGCCCGATGTGCCGAGCGGCGCGACGCTCGCGCGCCTGCGCGTGGCGCGCTTCGTGGTTCAGGTCGAAGGCGATGCTTCGGGCGATCCGAATGCGGGCGGTGCCTTGCGGGTGCGCGCGATCGTGCTGATTCCGCGCAGCGCCGCCTCGCTCGACCTCGATGCCGAGCAGCGTTATCTGCAGATCGTCCAGACCATGTCGCCGCAATTCGCGCAGAACGCGCAAAGCGTCGAGACTGTTTATCAGGATTACCAAAAGCTCTCGCTCGCGCGCGAAGGCCTGCGCAAGATTTACGCGATCACCCTGACCATGACCTTGCTGTTGGCGGCCTTCGCCGCCATGGTGGCCGCGCTCATCATGGCGACCCGGTTCGCGCGTCCGTTGCTGATGCTGGCCGAAGGCACGCGCGCGGTGGCGGGCGGCGATTACCGGCCTTTGCCCGAGACCGGCACGCGCGACGAGATCGAGGCGCTGACCCAGTCGTTCAACGCCATGACTTCGCAACTCGGCGAGGCGCGTGCCCAGGTGCTGTCGCGCGAGGCCGAGCTCGAGCGCGCCAACAGCTTCTTGTCGAGCGTGCTGGCCAACATCTCGACCGGGGTGCTGGTCTTCGATCCGCAATTCCGTCTGATCACCGCCAACGCCGCGGCCGGCGACATTCTCGGCGATGCCTTGCTGCATTCGAGTGGCATGTCGATCGACGATCTGCCGTCCATCAGTGCGATCGCGACCGAATTGCGCGCCCAGTTCGAGACCGAATTGCGCGATCTGGCCTGGCAGCATGAATTCGAGATCGACCGCGGCGATGCCGGCAGCCTGGTGCTGCTCGCGCGCGGTTCGCGGCTCGCGCTCGCGGCGGGGCTCGGGCATGTCATCGTGTTCGACGACATCAGCGATGTGATCTCGGCCCAGCGCGCGGTCGCCTGGAGCGAGGTCGCGCGACGCGTCGCGCATGAAATCAAGAACCCGCTCACGCCGATCCAGCTGTCGGCCGAACGGCTCGAAAAGAAACTCGCCGACAAGTTGTCGCCCGAGGATGCAGCGATTCTGCGTCGCGGTGCGACCACCATCGTCGCTCAAGTGGCTGCAATGAAGCACATGGTCGACGAGTTCCGCGAATACGCGCGCATGCCGCCGACGCAATTGATGCAGCTCGACCTCAATGGCCTGGTCGAAGACGTGCTCGGGCTGTATGCGGGGGGCGATCGCGGCCTGCGGGTCGAACTCGGCAGCAACCTGCCGGCGATCGAAGGCGATGCCAGCCAATTGCGTCAAGTCATCCACAATCTGCTGCAAAACGCGCAGGACGCGGTCGCCGCACGCTTGCAGACTGGCGAAATAGGGCTAGATGACCCTGGGGTGCCGCGTGTCATCGTACGGACCGGGGCGCTAGAATACGTCGCCGCTGATGGGACGAAGCATGACGCCGTCCGTCTGGAAGTGCAGGATCGCGGCACCGGGTTCAATCCGAAGTTGCTGCATCGCGCCTTCGAGCCGTACGTCACCACCAAGGCGCGCGGCACCGGGCTTGGTCTGGCGATCGTGCGCAAAATCGTCGAAGAACACGGCGCACGCGTGGAGTTGCAAAACGTCGACTCCGGCGGAGCGCTGGTCATCATCACTTTTTTCCGCCTTGCCCGATCTTGAGGGCAGGCTTCAAGAAACAAGGCATCGAGCATGGCAAACATCCTGGTCGTGGATGACGAAATCGGCATCCGCGAGCTGCTGTCCGAGATTCTCGGCGACGAAGGGCACGTCGTCTTTTCCGCAGAAAACGCGGCCCAGGCAAGGCAGTTGCGCAACGACGAGCATGTCGATCTGGTTCTGCTCGACATCTGGATGCCCGAATGCGATGGCATCACGCTGCTCAAGGAATGGGTGGCACAGCGCGTATTGACCATGCCGGTCATCATGATGAGCGGACATGCGACCATCGACACCGCCGTCGAAGCCACGCGTTACGGCGCCCTCGATTTCCTCGAAAAGCCGATCACCATGCAAAAGCTGCTGGCGGCGGTCCAGAAAGGACTTGCGCGCGCACAACTGCATCGCATGGCGCAGCAACAAAACGCAGCGCCGTCGTCGGTGCGCGTGGTGCCGGTCGAACCCGGGCTCAATCCGATGCCCGCTCCCGCCGTCGGCACGACCACCGTGCCGCGCGTGATGGCGCCGATCGCCCCGCCGCCGTTCCCGATCAATCTCGACCTGCCTTTGCGCGAAGCGCGCGACGAGTTCGAGCGCCTGTATTTCGAGCATCATCTGTCGCGCGAGCACGGCAGCATGACGCGTGTGGCCGAGAAGACCGGCCTCGAGCGGACCCATCTCTATCGCAAGCTCAAGCAGCTCGGCGTCGATCTCTCACGCGGGGCGTATCGCAAGTCCGGGGCCTGAACCCCGCAGGTTTTCCCTGAGACCGAGGGGGAAACCATGACAAAAGCCGTGCCCTGGCCTAGGAGCCGGGGGCTTCACCAGATATTCACACCAAAGGAG
>CAXBRX010000172.1:0-7161 GCA_963977835.1 uncultured Derxia sp. | reverse complement strand
CGCCGACGGCGTGGCGGCCTTGTGCAAGGTCGTCGAAGGCGCCCGCCCAGCGACGCCCTGAAGTCCCCCGACGCGCCCTGCCGGCTCAGGCCTGACGGCCGAGGAAGGGGAAGTTGATCGGCGGCGTCGCGCCCACGACCAGATCGGCCACCACCGCGCCCGAGCCCACGCCCATGGTCCAGCCCAGGGTGCCGTGGCCGGCGTTGAGGAACAGATTCGGGTAACGCGTGCGGCCGAGCAAAGGCACATTCGACGGCGTGGACGGCCGCAAGCCCGACCAATATTCGGGCGCGCTGTAATCGCAAGCGTTCGGGAACAAGGCCTGGGTACGGCGCGTCAGCGCTTCGCAACGCACCGGATTGAGCGCGCGCGAATAACCGCTCAATTCAGCCGTGCCGGCCACGCGCAGCCGGTTGCCCAGGCGCGTGAAGACGATCTTGTGGCTGTCGTCGGTCAGGCTGACTTCGGGCGCGCTCGCGGCGTCGATGATCGGGTAAGTCGCCGAATAGCCTTTGGCCGGATAGATGAGCGCCGGCACACCGACCGGACGCAGAAAATCGGGCGTGAAGCTGCCGAGCGCAACCACCACGGCGTCGGCGTTCATGCGGTCGTAACTGCCGTCGGGGCGGATGACTTCCACGCCGCTGATGCGGCCGCCTTCGACGATGACGCGCGTGGCCTGGGTGTTGTACTGGAATTCGACACCGGCCGCGGCGGCACGCTCGCCGAAGGTCTTGGTGAAGCGGTGCACATCGCCGGTTTCGTCGTCGGCGGTGTAATCGCCACCGACGATCTGCGCGCCGATCGAGGCCAAGGCCGGTTCGATCGACACCACTTCGTCGCGCGAGACCACGCGGCGCGCGACGCCGAGGGTGCGCATCGCATCGGCGGCCGGTTGCGCCTTGGCGAACACCTTGGCATCGAGATAAAACCGCAGGATGCCGCGCTCGAGGCAGTCGTAATCGATCGCGAGTTCCTGGCGCACGTTGCGCAACAGATCGCGCGAATACGCGGCCAGCGCGACCATCGCCGCGACATTGCGATGCATGCGCCCCGGCGTGCATTCACGCAGGAAGGCCATGCCCCAGGCCCATTGCTGAGGATCGAAGCGCGGCTTGAACAACAAGGGCGCATCGGGCTTGCCCAGCCATTGCAGGATCTGCAAAGGCGCCGTGGGCGTGGCCCAAGGTTCGGAGAAGCTCACCGAAATCTGGCAACCATTGGCGTAGCTGGTTTCCAGCGCCGCGCCGGGTTGGCGTTCGATGACCGTGACCTCACAACCGTGTTTGCGCAAATACCAGGCGGTGCTGACGCCGATCACGCCGGCGCCGAGAACTATTGTTTTCATGAATGCGAAAATCCCTTCCGATGCGCATTGTAGGCGTGCTGCGCTGCAGTGCAGCGCAAGTCCTTGCGAGGCGGCGTACGTAGTTTCCCGCCTTTGTGTCCGCCCCATGTCAGGCACCAGAATCGGGCATGTAGAATTCGGCGCCGCTCGGCTCAGGCACCAAAGATTGCCGATTCGTGCACGGATTCACCACGGTGGACCGCGGGCGCGTCCAGATTGCATGGCAGAGATCTTGCTGAATCGCTGCTTTGCAGAACGGATACCGCTCTCGACCACAAGTCCTGACACGGACCACGTCTGAAGGAACCTCGTGACACGCAACGCCCGTCCTTTCGCGCTGTTCTTGATCGGCGCACCGGCCCACGATCGTGGCGCCGTCACCCCCGCGCTTTGAAGGGGATCGCATGGAAATCCTGCTCCAACAAATCCTGAACGGGCTCGTGCTCGGCAGCGTGTATGCGCTGATCGCACTGGGCTACACCATGGTCTACGGCATCTTGCAGCTCATCAACTTCGCCCATGGCGATGTGCTGATGGTGGGCGCGTTGACGGCCATGACGACCATCAACGCCGTGTCTTCGGTGGCGCCCGATCTGCCCGGGCCGATCAAGCTGCTCATCGGCCTGTTGGTGGCGATGCCGGTGTGCATGGTGCTCAATGTGGTGATCGAGCGGGTCGCCTACCGGCCGTTGCGCAATGCGCCGCGTCTGGCACCTTTGATCACCGCAATCGGCGTGTCGATCACGCTGCAAACGCTGGCGATGCTGGTCTGGGGCCGCAATTACAACGTGTTCCCGACCACGATGCCGACCACGCCGGTGGCCATCGCCGGCGCGACGATCACGCCGGTGCAGATCATGATCATCGTGGTCTCGTTCGCGCTGATGATCGGCCTCGTGATGCTCGTCAACAAGACCAAGCTCGGCCGAGCGATGCGCGCCACCGCCGAGAACCCGCGCGTGGCCGGCTTGATGGGCGTGGATGCGAACAAGGTCATCGTCGCCACCTTTGCGATCGGCGCCGCGCTGGCCGCGGTCGCGGGCGTGATGATGGCCTCCAACTATTCGATCGCGCACTTCTACATGGGCTTCCTGCCCGGCATGAAGGCCTTCACGGCGGCAGTGCTCGGCGGCATCGGCAACATCTACGGCGCGATGGTCGGCGGCCTGATGCTGGGCCTCATCGAATCGCTGGGCGCGGGCTACATCGGCGATCTGACCGGTGGTGTGCTCGGCAGCAACTACCAAGACATCTTCGCCTTCGTCGTGCTCATCCTGGTCCTGACGCTGCGGCCGTCGGGCATCATGGGTGAACGCGTGGCGGACCGGGCCTGAAGCGGAGAACGTCCATGTCGAACAAACTCTTTCCCAGTTTCAAGGACAACCCCGCGGCGGCGATGTCTTCGCTGGTCGTCGTGACGCTCCTGCTCGCTGTCGTGCCCTTCTTCGCCGGCCATTTCGGCAATGCCTGGGTGCGCATCATCGACTTCGCGCTGCTTTACGTGATGCTGGCCCTGGGGCTGAACATCGTGGTCGGCTTCGCCGGCCTGCTCGACCTCGGCTACATCGCTTTCTATGCGGTTGGCGCCTATCTGTACGGCCTGCTCGCTTCGCCGCACCTTACCGACAACTTCGAGTTGATGGCGCATCTGTTTCCGAACGGCCTGCACATCCCGATCTGGTTCGTCATTCCGCTCAGCGCCGGGCTCGCCGCGTTCTTCGGCATCCTGCTCGGCGCGCCGACACTGCGCCTGCGCGGTGATTACCTGGCGATCGTGACACTCGGCTTCGGCGAGATCATCCGCATCTTCATGAACAACCTGAACGCCCCGGTGAACATCACCAACGGGCCGCAAGGCATCAACATGATCGATCCGGTCAAGCTCGGCGGCATGGACGGCTTCAGCCTCGGCAAGACGCAGGAGATCCTGGGCTACGAAGTGCCATCGGTGCATCTGTACTACTACCTGTTCCTGGCCCTGGTGGTGATCACCGTCATCGCGTGCGCGCGCTTGCAGGATTCGCGCATCGGCCGCGCCTGGATGGCGATCCGCGAAGACGAGATCGCGGCCAAGGCGATGGGCATCAACACCCGCAACGTCAAGCTGCTCGCCTTCGCGATGGGCGCCTCGTTCGGCGGCGTGTCGGGCGCGATGTTCTCGGCCTTCCAAGGTTTCGTCTCGCCCGAATCGTTCAACTTCATGGAATCGATCATGGTGTTGTCGATGGTCGTGCTAGGCGGCATGGGCCATATTCCGGGCGTGGTGCTCGGCGCGGTGTTGTTGTCGGCCCTGCCCGAGGCGCTGCGCTATGGCGTGGTACCGCTGCAGCAAGCCTTGTTCGGCAAGACCCTCGTCGATGCCGAAGTGCTGCGCTCCTTGCTCTACGGCCTGGCCATGGTGCTGATCATGCTCTACCGCCCGAAGGGCCTGTGGCCCGCGCCCGAACACGGCACGAACCCGATGAAGCCCACGGCCGATGGAGGAGCGCGCGTATGAATCCGGTCCATAGCGACGTCATCCTGTCCGTCTCGGGCGTCAACAAACGCTTCGGCGGCTTGCAGGCGCTGGCCGAAGTCGGCATCGAAATCCATCGCGGCCAGATCTACGGCCTGATCGGCCCGAACGGTGCGGGCAAGACCACCTTCTTCAACGTCATCACGGGGCTGTACACGCCGGACTCGGGCAGCTTCATGCTCGACGGCGCGCCCTACGAGCCCACGTCGGTCCACAAGGTGGCCTACGCCGGCATCGCGCGCACCTTCCAGAACATCCGGTTGTTTCCCGAAATGACCGCGCTCGAAAACGTGATGGTCGGCCGCCATGTGCGCACCAAGGCCGGCGTGATCGGTGCGGTGTTCAAGACCCGCGCGGCGCGTGCCGAAGAAGCCGACATCCGCGAGCGCGCCTACGCCTTGCTCGATTACGTGGGCATCCAGAAGTACGCCAACTTCCAGGCCCGCACCCTGAGTTACGGCGACCAGCGCCGGCTCGAGATCGCACGCGCGCTTGCGACCGATCCCAAGCTCATCGCGCTCGACGAACCGGCCGCCGGCATGAACGCGACCGAGAAAGTGCAATTGCGCGCGCTGCTCGAAAAGATCAAGGCCGAAGGCCGCACCATCCTGATCATCGAGCACGACGTGAAGCTCGTGATGGGCTTGTGCGACCGCGTGACGGTGCTCGATTACGGCAAGGAAATCGCGGCGGGCGTACCGGCCGATGTGCAAAAGAACCCGGCGGTCATCGAGGCTTACCTCGGTGGCGCGCATCATTGAGGAGCCGGCCATGACCGAACCCGTACTCAAAGTCAGCGGCCTCACGGTCGGCTACGGCGGCATCCAGGCCGTCAAGGGCATCGACCTCGAAGTGCTGCCCGGCGAACTCGTCACCCTGATCGGCGCCAACGGTGCCGGCAAGACGAGCACGCTCAAAGCCATCACCGGCATGCTGTCCTGGGCCGGAGAAATTGCCTACCTGGGCAAGCCTGCCAAGGGCAAGCAAAGCTTCCATCTGCTGCGCGAAGGCCTGGTGATGGTTCCCGAAGGCCGCGGCGTGTTCAAGCTGATGACCATCACCGAAAACCTGTTGATGGGCGCCTACACGCGCAACGACAAGCAAGGCATCGCCGACGACGTCGAACGCATGTTCAGCCTGTTCCCGCGCCTGAAGGAGCGTGCCGATCAATTGGCCGGCACGATGTCGGGCGGCGAACAGCAGATGCTCGCGATGGCGCGCGCGCTGATGTCGCAACCCAAGCTGCTGCTGCTCGACGAACCCTCGATGGGCTTGTCACCCATCATGGTCGAAAAGGTGTTCGAAGTCGTGCGCGATGTGCATGCGCAAGGCGTGCCCATTTTGCTCGTCGAACAAAACGCCAAGCTCGCACTCGAGATCGCCAACCGCGGTTATGTGATGGATTCGGGCCTCGTCACGATGAGCGGCCCGGCCGATCAGATGCTGCACGACCCGAAGGTGCGTGCGGCGTATCTGGGCGAAGAAATCAGCGAATAGGCGCGTGGCCTGATGGCGCCGCGCCTATGCGGCAGCCCTCAGGCTTGCGCCTTGTCGGCCTCCGAAACGAACGCGTCTGCAAAGAAGGCGTCGGGGTCGAGTTTGCAGCGCGCGACGAAATCCGCGCGCGCCGCATCGATCATCACCGGCACGCCGCAGGCATAGACCTGCCAGCCCGACAAATCGGGCAGGTCGGCCATGACGGCCCGGTGCACGAACCCGGTCCGCCCGGTCCAGCCGTCGTCTGGGCGCGGTTCCGACAGCACCGGGACGTAACGCAGATCGACCCCGGCCTCTCGCGCCTGTGCTACCAGTTGTTCGGCTCGCGCATCCATGTAGAGGTCCTTGCGGGCACGGGCACCCCAGTACAACACCATCGGCTTTGCGAACCCGATCGAGATCGCATGCTCGATCATGGCCTTGATCGGCGCGAATCCGGTGCCGCTCGCCAGCAGCACCACCGGCTGCTGCGCGTCCTCGCGCAAGAAGAAGCTGCCATGCGGTCCTTCGATGCGCAGGATGTCACGCTCCTTGAGCGCCGGCTGGGTCACGCCGAACAAGGCGTCGGTGAATTTGCCGCCCGGCAAATGCCGGATGTGCAATTCGACGCGCTCGGCCAGATGCGGCGCGCTGCCCATCGAATAACTGCGGCGCGTGCCGTCACGCAGGATCACGTCGATGTACTGCCCGGCGTGGTACTCGAATTTTTCGTTGGCCGGCAATTGCAATTGCAGCACCGCCACATCGTCGCCGAGCCGTTCAATGGCCGCGATCCGCGCCGGCATTTTGCGCACCGGGAAGGCGCCGGCGGCCACCACCTGGCGGCATTCAATTTCAAGGTCGGTGCGCGCGAATGCGCAGCAGAACAAGGCCAGCCCTTGCGCCGCTTCGTCCGCGCTCAAGGCACTGGCCTGATGCGGCCCATGCTCGACCTGCCCCGCCAACACCCGCCCTTTGCAGGCGCCGCAGGCGCCATCGCGGCAGCCATGCGGCAAAGTGATGCCCGCGCGCAGCGCGGCGTCGAGGATCGCCAGCTCGAGGCCGGCTTTGACCGTCGTCGGCAGGCCGCCGGCCACGATCTTGGCCTGGATGCAGAGATCGGGCGTGACGCCGAACGCCTTCTGCGCGCCGCCCGAGGACCAGCGATAGCCGGTGATGACCTCGTCCATCAGCATGACGACGCCCTTCTTCCTGGTCGCGTCGCGTACCGCCTGGATGAAGCCCGGCGGCAGCGGTGCCTGCCCCCAGGAGGCGCCGGAAGGCTCGAACATCACCGCCGCGATGTCGTCGCGCTCCTCGATCAGCTTGACCACGGCGGCGACATTGTCGCTCAGCATGACGATCGAAAGGGCACTCACGTCCTGTGGCACACCGGGAGTCGTGCCGCCGTCGTACGTGGCGCCTGCACCTGCCGTCACGTTGTCGTGCCAGCCATGGAAGTGGCCGAGGAAGCGCACGATCTTGTCCTTGCTGGTATAGGCGCGCGCCAGACGGATCGCCATGTGCGAGGCCTCGGTGCCGGACGCAGTGAAGCGCACCTTGTCGGCGCACGGCGTCAGCTCACAGACCAGCTCCGCCCAGCGCACCTCCAGCTCGTGGCTCGAACCATAGTGGGTGCCGAGCTCGATCTGCTTCTTGACCGCCTCGACGACCGCCGGGTGCGAATGGCCGAGCAGCATGGCGCCGTGGCCGCCGAAATAATCGACGTAGCGGTTGCCATCGACGTCCCATTTGGCGGGGCCGACGGCGCGTTGCACATAGATCGGATACGGATCGAATTGGCGGCTGTCGTGCGCCAACC
>CAXBRX010000171.1:0-7170 GCA_963977835.1 uncultured Derxia sp. | reverse complement strand
TCCCTTCAAAATCGGGGAACACATCCTGGGCCATCACGCCGAGATCGACGTTCTCAGCCCATTTCACCTCGCCTGCATCGGGCGCCAGCGTGCCTTCGATGATCCGCAGCAGCGTGGTCTTGCCGACGCCGTTGGCGCCGATGATCGCGATCTTCTCGCCCGCATCGACGACCAGATCGAATTTCTCGAACAGCGTCTTTTCGAATTCCTTGGTCAGACCATGAGCTTCGAACGCCAGGCGGTGCAGCTTCTTTTCCTGCTCGAAGCGGATGTAGGGGTTCTGGCGCGATGAAGGTTTCACCTCGACCGCTTCGGCCTTGATCTTCTCGATCTGCTTGACGCGCGAGGTCGCCTGGCGCGCCTTGGACTTGTTGGCCGAGAAGCGCTGGACGAATTCCTGCAGGTCTTGAATGCGGTCCTTGGCCTTGGCATTGGCCGCCACCTGCTGGGCACGCGCCTGGGCGCTGGCGAGCATGTAATCGTCGTAATTGCCCGGGTAGATGCGCAGGGTGTTGTAGTCGAGGTCGGCCATGTGGGTGCACACGGCGTTCAGAAAGTGCCGGTCATGGCTGATGATGATCATGGTCGAGTTGCGGCCGTTGATCACGCCTTCGAGCCAGCGGATGGTGTTGATGTCGAGGTTGTTGGTCGGCTCGTCGAGCAGCAGGATGTCCGGATCGCTGAACAAGGCCTGAGCCAGCAGCACGCGCAGCTTCCAGCCCGGCGCAACATTGCTCATCGGCCCGTTGTGCAACTCGGTCGGGATGCCGGCGCCGAGCAGCAATTCGCCCGCACGCGCCTCGGCGGTGTAGCCGCCAAATTCGGCATAGGCCGCTTCGAGATCGGCCGCGCGCATGTAGTCCTCTTCGCTCGCGTCGGGGTTGGCATAGATCGCATCGCGGTCGGCCATCGCCTGCCACATCTCGGTATGGCCCATCATCACCACATCGAGCACGCGCACGTCTTCGTAGGCGAATTGATCCTGCTTGAGTTTGCCGATGCGTTCGTTCGGATCGATCGAGACATTGCCGCCGGTCGATTCGAGGTCGCCCCCGAGGATCTTCATGAAGGTCGATTTGCCGCAGCCGTTGGCGCCGATGAGGCCGTACCGGTTGCCTTCGCCGAACTTGACCGAGACATTCTCGAACAAGGGCTTGGGCCCGAATTGCATGGTGATGTTGGCGGTGCTGAGCATGGCGAATGGATCCGGCGTTGCGCGGCCCGGGCGGGCCGACTCGAAGCGAGGCGCATGCGAAATGCGCGAGAAAGGGGCGCGATTTTAGCAGCCGTGGATGGCTGCCTTGATTTCAAACCAGCGGAATGCCCAACCGCCCCGGCGCCAGGGCCGGAATCCAGCGTTCGAGCGCCGCGCGCAATTGCTCGACGGTATAGGGCTTGGCGATGTAATCGTCGCATCCGGCACGCATGAAACGATCGCGGTCGCCGGCCAGCGCATTCGCGGTGAGCGCCACGATGGGCGTGCGCGGGGCGCTGCGTTCTTCCTCGATCTTGCGGATGCGCTCGGTAGCCTCGTAGCCGTCCATGTCGGGCATCAAGCCGTCCATCAGGATGGCGTCGAAACGTTCGGTGTCGAAGGCCTTGAGCGCGTTCACCCCGTTGTCGACCACGGTGATCTTGAGCCCCAGCGATTCGAGCGCGGCCGCGGCGAACAACTGGTTGATCGCATTGTCTTCGACCAGCAGCACATGCCCGAGCCCCATGGATTGCGCGCCTTGCGGCTGGGCGATGAAAGCCGGGTCGGCGGCCAGAGGCGGCGGCACCAGCATTTCGACCTGCGGCGCATCGGCCCGTTCGAGCGGCACCGTGAACCAGAACGTGCTGCCTTGCGCCGGTGCGCTGCGCACCCCGATGCTCCCGCCCATCAATTCGACCAATTGCCGGCAGATCGCAAGCCCGAGCCCGGTACCACCATAACGGCGCGTGCTCGATGCATCGAGTTGCGTGAAGGCTCTGAACAAGGACGACACGCGATCTTCGGCGATGCCGATGCCGGTATCGACGATCTCGAACAGCAGATAGGCGTCCTGGCGCCCGAAGAAGCGTGCGGTGGGTTCGTCCGGATCGGCGGTCGACGCCAATTTCACGCGCACGATGACCGAGCCGCGATCGGTGAACTTCAGGGCGTTGCTGACCAGATTGTTGAGCACCTGCTGCAGGCGGCCGGCATCGAGCCGTACGGCGCTCGGCACATCGTCGGCGATGTCGCTCGCCAATGCGAGCCCGCGTTCGCGCGCGAGCTCGGAATACAGCAGCAGCGTTTGCTGCACGATTTGCGGCAGGCTCGCATCGACGCCATGCAATTCGAGCTTGCCGGATTCGATCTTCGCGAGGTCGAGCACATCATTGATGATGGCGAGCAAGGCGCGGCCCGATTGGCGGATGGTCTCGGCATACCGGCGCTGACGCGCATCGAGCGGCGTGGTCAGCAGCATGTCGTTCATGCCCAGGATGCCGTTCATCGGGGTGCGGATTTCGTGGCTCATGTTGGCCAGAAAGGCCGACTTCGCGGCGCTCGCCGCCTCGGCTTCGCGTGCCAGCAGGATCGCGCGCTCGGACGCGGTTTCGAGTTCGCTGGTGCGCGCGGCCACGGTCTGTTCGAGCTGTGTCTGATGCGCCAGCAGATCGGTGCGCGCGCTTTGCAGACGCTCGACCATGCGCTCGAACGAATGCGCCAATTGCCCCAAATCGCCATCGAGGTTGCGCGGCAATTCGGGCGCGAGATCGCCTTGGGCGATCCGTTCGCTGGCGGCGGCCAATTGCCGGATCGGGCGGGTCAGGCGCACGGTCACCATCAACATGAGCATCACGCCCAGGCCGGCCGCGCCGACCACCGTCCAGACATTCGACACCATGCGCCGCGCGAGGAATTCGCGCGTCGGGCCGAGGTCGTTGACCACCTCGGCATAGCCCACGATGGGCGCGCGCGCGCCGTCGGCCGAGGCGCTGATCGGCATCACATACCGGTTGGTCGGCTGGCCGTCGAGGACGGTTTCTTCAAGAAAAGGGGCGCGCGCCAGGCTTTCGCGCGCGACGCCGACCGGCACCTCTCCGGCGGGCCGCAATCCGGCCTGGTCGCGCCAGGCGATCAGACTCAGATCGTCGGCATACACGGCCACATGCACGACATCGACGGGCAGCCGCAATTGGCCGACGCGACGGCGCACGGCCTCGCGGTCGGCGTGGGTCAGCAGGCCGCGCAGATCATCGGCAACATCGAGGGCGATGCTGCGCACCTGCTCGCGCTTGGCCGCGTGGTCTTGCGCACTGATGCGCACCAGGTTGAGCGCCGCCACCGCGGACGCCGTGGCGACCACGATCAGTGCGCTCAAGAACGATAGCTTGGCAGCCAGCGTGAATCTGGACATTCAGTCGAGAGAATCCGGGTTCGTCCCCATGGTGGACTTGCAGGATAACCCGCCGGGTCCATGGGGCGGCATCGCCTGAATAGAGGGTTCTTGGCGCTATTTGTGCGTTTGCGGCCCGGGGAGTGTGCGTTTCAGCGCAAGGTCGGGTAGCCGCCCAGATACAGGCGATAGCCGCCACGCCGCGATTGCAGATGGCAATGGGCGCCCACGGGCAAGGTCAGCTTGTCGTGTACATGGCCGAACGGCAGGCCGGTCAGGATGGGCAACTCGAAGGCGCGCCGCACGTGCGCGAGCATGCGGTCGAAATCGTAGCCGTTGTCGTTCGCGCCCAAGCGATATTCGGTGAAGGCGCCGAGCAGCACCGCGCGCTGGCGCTGCAGGATGCCGGCATGCCAAAGCTGGTAAAGCATGCGTTCGACCGCGTACGGATGCTCGGCGACGTCCTCAAGGAACAGGATGCCGCCGCGCACCTCGGGCAGATAAGGCGTGCCCACGAGTGCCGTCACGAGCGACAGATTGCCGCCCCAGAGCACGCCTTCCACGTCCACCTTGGGCTGGCGCGCCGCCTGGACATCGACGATGACTTCGTCATGCTCCATGACGCGCCAGAACGCGCGTTCCATGAAGTCGCTGGGCTTGGCCGCCCCGAAATCGAAACTCGCCATCGGTCCGGCAAAACTCACGCGTCCGGTCTTGGCCAGCAAGGCCAGATGAAAGGCAGTGAAATCGGAATGCCCGACGAACAAGGCCTGCGAGCGACCGAGCGCCTTCCAGTCGAGTTGGTCGAGCAAGCGCGACATGCCGTAGCCGCCGCGCACGGCCATCACCAGATCGACTTCCTTGGCCGTCGCGGCCTGCATCAAGGCCGCAATCCGCTGCGCATCGGTGCCTGCGAAGCGCTCATGGCGCTCGAACACCATGTCGTCGGCCTGCACCACCCAGTCCTTGCGTGCGAAATAGCGGGCGGCACGGTCGAGCGTCCCGGTATCCGCAACCCAGCCCGACGGGGCGACGAAGGCGACGGTGCGCGTTGGCATGCCCTGCTCCTAGAAATCGGTTTCGTCGACCGGCAGACGCGGTTCCGGCATGGTCTTGCCGCGCCGCGCTGCGAAAAACTCGCGCAGCACCTGGGCGCAGGCATCGGCCATCACGCCGCCTTCGAACCAGGTCTGATGATTGAGTTGGGCGTAGGCGCCGATGTCGAGCACGCTGCCGCACGCGCCGGTTTTGGGATCGGGCGCGCCGAACACCACACGGTCGAGGCGTGCATGCAACATGGCTCCGACACACATCGCGCAAGGCTCGAGCGTCACGAACAATTCGCAGCCCGGCAGGCGGTAATTGCCGAGCTTGATCGCGGCCTGCCGCAACGCGACGATTTCCGCGTGCGCGGTCGGATCGCTTTGCGTGATGACCTGATTGAAGCCCGAAGCGATCACGACGCCGTCTTGCACGATGACCGCGCCGACCGGCACCTCGCCGATGATGGCCGCGTTGTGCGCCTGGTCGAGCGCCATGCGCATGAAAAGTTCGTCGGGTTTGCGGGCGCTCAAGATCGGGAGCTCATGGCGTGAAAGCCGTAAGGATATAGCGCTTTGCGCACCGCCCGTGTGTTCAATCCGACGTGTGCGGCAAATCGAGCGGCCAGCGCGCCAACGGTACATGGCGATGCTGGCCGAGCAGGCTGTGCATCAGCACGAACTCGCGCACGGTCCAGCGCACCGGCTCGACGGCTTGCCATGCGACCAGCCGATCGTCGTAGAGCATGGTCACGTGCGGCAGGTATTGCTCCGTCGTCCAGCGTGTGAGCCCATGACGGCGCAGCGCGTCGCCAAGGCATTGTTGAAATTGCATCAGCCCGACCAAGGATTCTCCGCCGCGCAGGACGAACGGGCGATTGCGCGGCCGGCCGCGAAAACTTTCGGCGGCATCGAACATGACATCGAACGGCGCCGCCCTCACCTCGCCCGCCGCGCTTTTCGCCGCCTCGACCACGTCGGTCGGCAAACCCGCATGGCTGCCCAGATGAAACAAGGTGACATGCAAACGCTCAGGCTCAAACAAACGGCCATGCAAGCGATGCGCGGCGCGCAACCCGGCGCCGATCGCCGCAATCTGCGCGGCGGCCGCAGCGTCGGGGTAGACCGCGAAAAACAGGCTGTCGGTTGGCCGCCCGGATTCCTCGAGGCCAGACAAGGACAATTGATGCGTCATGCCGCTCCATCCCCTATCATCGCGCCATCCGGGGTACCGTCCGCATCACTCCCGGCCGCGCCCGGTATGGTGCCGGCCGCTGGGGTACCCATGCGCTCATCCGCATTCGCCTGGCTGCTGCTTGCCGCCAGCGTCCTTGCCGAAGTCCTCGGCACCATCGCCTTGCGCCACGCCGATGGCTTCACCCGACTCATTCCGGCCTTGCTGACCGCGACGCTGTATGCGCTCGCGATCTGGCTCATGGCGCTGTCGGTCCGGCAGTTGGACGTGGGCGTGGCCTACGCGGTCTGGGCCGGTGCCGGCACTGCCGTCATCGCAATCATCGGCATGCTCGCCTTCGGCGAATCCGCGCATGCGCTGCGTCTGCTGGGCATCGCCATGATCATCGCCGGTGTCGTGACGCTGAATCTGTCCGCCTAGTCTGAGCCGATCACCGCAGGCTCGGCAATGCTCAGACCTAAGCAGCCGTTGCCGGTGCGCGCAGGCCCGGCGGCTCGAACCGCAGCGCGCCAGCGATGCGGTTCCAGGCGTTGATGGTCGCAATCGCGGTGGTCAGCGCAGCCAGTTCGGTCTGGCCGAATTGCTGCGCCGCCTCGGCAAATGCGGCGTCGCTCACATGCTGGGCCGCCATGCCGGTCAGCGCCTCGGCCCAGGCCAGTGCGGCGCGTTCGCGCGCATCGAACACCTCCACCTCGCGCCAGGTGGCGAGCAGATCGAGCGCCAACCCCGGTACGCCGGCCTTGCGCGCCCAATCCAGATGCAGCTTCAGGCAGAAGGCGCAGCCGTTGAGTTGCGACACCCTCACCTTGACCAATTCGGTCAGGCGTTTGTCGAGCCCGGTGGCATCGACGGCCTGGCTCAGGCTGCGCAACGCGGCGACCGCGCCGGGGACCGCCTGATCGAAAGTCGCCCAATCGATGCGAGGTGCATGGCTGGGCAGCTCGGCTGTGGAAACGGTCGTCGCGGCCGTGCTCGTGGGGGTGGTCGTCATGAAAGTTTCACCGTAATATCAGGGTTCTGATAACAAAGCATATTCGAACCCTGACATCATGCGCAAGACCGTTCAGACCGCCTCGAATATCCCCAAGGTCGGCGAAGGCAAACGCGGCGTCGACGGCCATCTCGGGTATCTGCTGCGTCAGGCGCACAGCGCCCACCGCGCGCGCATGGAGCATGCGCTGGCCGCCGACGGCGTGACGGTGCCGCAGTTTTCGGTGCTGGTGATGCTCGCAGCCTACCCTGGGGCCTCGGGCGCCGAGTTGGCGCGGCTTTCCTTGCTGACGCCGCAGACCATGAACGTGATCCTGGCCAACCTGGAACGCGACGGTGCGATCGTGCGCCGGCCGCATGCCGAGCACGGCCGCATCCAGGTCAATGAAATCACCACGGCGGGCAAGGCTTTGCTTGCGCGTTGCAAGCGCGCCGTGAAGACGGCCGAGGCCGCCCTCGTGGAAGGCCTTTCGCCGACAGAGGAACAGGTGGTGCGGCGCTGGTTGGTGCAGGCGGCGCAAACGCTGGCGCAATGAACTGGTCTGCATTGAACAAATCGAGGCGCGCAAACTCAAGCAGC
>CAXBRX010000170.1:0-7235 GCA_963977835.1 uncultured Derxia sp. | reverse complement strand
GACCTGGCCCGAGGTCAAGGCCGCACTCGCCGAAGGCCAGACCACCATCATCGTGCCGATCGGCGGGACCGAACAAAGCGGCCCGCAACTGGTGCTCGGCAAACACAATCAGCGCGTACACAAACTCGCGGGCGACATCGCCCATGCGCTCGGCAATACGCTGGTCGCGCCCGTGATCGCCTATGTGCCCGAAGGCGAAGTCGCGCCGCCGAGTTCACACATGCGGTTTCCCGGCACCATCAGCGTGCCCGACGCGGTGTTCGAACAGACCCTGGCCGCGGCCGGCGCGAGCTTCAAGGCGCATGGCTTTCGGCTCGTGGTGTTCATCGGTGACCATGGCGGGTATCAAAAGGCCATCGTGCGTGCGGTCGCGCGCATGAATCAGGCCTGGGCCAAGAGCCCGACCCGCGCGCTGGCGCCGCCCGAGTATTACGCGGCGAGCACCGACGGGTTTGCGCATTGGTTGCGCGCGCATGGTTATCGCGACGACGAGATCGGCACCCATGCGGCGCTCGCCGACACCTCGCTCGCGTTGTACGCCGCGCCCGAGACAGTGCGCGCCGAAGCGCTCAAGGCCGGCAAGAATTTCGACGCCGCGCACGGCGTCTATGGCGGCGATCCGCGCCGCGCCAGCGCCGAACTCGGCCGGGCCGGCGCCGAGCTCATCGTCAACGCGACGGTCGAGGCGATCCGCCGCGCCCAGGCAGGCCGCTGAAAGGGCCGCCGCGTCTCAGCGCAGATTGCCGGTGTGTCCGAGCGAATACCGGCCCGGTTGCGGCCAGACCGTCAGGCCGTGCGGTTCCATGCCCACGGCGATGATCTTGTATTCGCCGCTCGTGGTGTCGATGCGGTAGACCACATCGTCGAACCGGCCCGACAACCACAGGTATTTGCCGTCCGCCGTCACATTGCCCATGTCGGGGCTGCCGCCGCCGGGCACCGGCCATTGCGCGACGATCTTCTCGGTCGCGAAATCGACCACCGTCACGCCGCCCTTGCCATGCTTGCCGCCATGGATTTTGTGCCAGCCGCGGTTGGCCACATACAGGCGCTTGCCATCGCGGCTCGGGTACAGGCCGTGGGCCGCGACGCCGGTCGCGATGAAGCCGATTTCCTTGAACGCATCGCCATCGAGCACATGCACGCCGTCGGCTTCCATGTCGGCCACATAGAACTTTTTGCCGTCGGGCGAAATGCGGATGTCTTGCGGCATGCCCTTGGCGGCCGAGCAGACTTCGGTGTCGGGAATGCCGGGCGGCAATTCGATGTCCTTGAAGCGGGTCTTGGGCAGGGTCAGCTTCAAATAGCCGAGCACCTTGCGGTCGACGAGGTCGATCTTGGCGACGCTGCCCTGGAATTCGCAGGTGAAGATCGCGTACCGGCCGTCGATCGAGAAATCGGCATGGTTGATCCCGCCGCATTGCGGCACATCGATCGCGTATTGCAGCTTGAGCGTCTTGGGATCGCGGAAATCGAGCCGGTGCATGGCTTCGGCCACCACGATGGCCGATTTGCCGTCGGGCGTGAAATACAGGTTGTACGGATCTTCGACGGGAATCGCGGTGCCAGGCTTGCCGGTGCGCGGATCGATCGGGGTCAGGCTGCCGGCGGTGCTGCGCTCGGCATTGTTGGCGACCCAGAGGGTGCGCAAATCCCAGGACGGCACGATGTGCTGCGGGCCTTTGCCGACCTTGAATTTGTCGACGACCTTGAGCTTCGCGGGGTCGATCACCGAGACATCGTTGCCGCGCAGGTTGGGCACATAGACACGTTCGAGGTCGCCTTGCAGCGCCGCACCGATCTTGGTCGCGGTGGTCTCGCTGTACAGATTGTGCGGATCGATGACCGGCGGCATGCCAGGCACGGTGGCAATGGCCGCCGCCGCGGGGCTGGCGGGAGCGGCCGGCGGATTGGCGCCTTGTGCGGCGTTGAATGCCGCGGCCACGGCGAGCGCGCCGACGCTAAGACCGGCAATGCCGAAGGCCTTGGTACGCAGGCGGCGCGGGATTTGAACTGGCATGGTCAGAAAACCTTAGGGGAAACTGGGTTGAAGGCCGGCGCGACGGATCGATCGGATTGCGCGCTGGTCGAACAGCGATACGTACATGGTCGCATGTTCGCGGACGGCGAAAAACGCGGCAGGTGCTGGGTTGAACGTGTCGCCGCGGCGCGGCGTTGACGCTGCGACTTGCGTCCCAAACACACGGTAATTCAACGAATTGGGACCGAGGACGAAGGTTATAGTGAAGTTTCCTCCGGCATTGTGCCCGGGCGGGCCGGTCGGCCTGCCTGCCGCGACACGATGCCGGCATGTGACTGCGTAGCGAGGCCCGTTCGAACCGCCATGCGTGAACAGCCCCTTGCCCCACCCGCTGCAACCGCGTCGCCTGTTACAGGCCCGATGGATTGGCCTGCGTCGGGCGAGCGTCCGGTCGTGCTCGTGGTCGATGACAATCCCGAAAACCTCACGGTCATCGGCGAGTTGCTGCAAGGCGAGTTCCGGGTCCGGGCCGCCAATTCCGGCGCCCGCGCGCTGGCCTTGGCGCAGCTCGTTCCGGCGCCTGACCTGATCCTGCTCGATGTCATGATGCCGGGCATGGATGGCCACGAGGTGCTGCGGCGTTTGCGCAGCGATTCGTTGACCGCCGAGATCCCGGTCATCTTCGTTACGGCGATGACCACCGCCGAGGACGAACTCTGGGGCCTGAATCTGGGCGCGGTCGATTACATCGGCAAGCCGATCCGCCCGGGCGTCGTGCTCGCGCGCGTGCGCACCCAGATCGAACTCAAACGCCATCGCGACGCATTGCGCCACCAGAACATCTGGCTCGAAGCCGAGATCACGCGCCGCATGCGCGAAAATCTCGAAGTCCAGGACGTGAGCATCCGCGCGCTGGCCATGCTGGCCGATTTGCGCGACCAGGAAACCGGCCAGCATTTGCGCCGCACCCAGGAATATGTGCGCATCCTGGCCCAGGCCTTGCGCCATCACCCGCGCTTTGCCGACCAGCTCGACGACCGTCGCATCGATGCGATCGCCAAGTCGGCGCCTTTGCACGACATCGGCAAGGTCGGCATTCCCGACCACATCCTGCTCAAGCCCGGGCGCCTGACGCCCGAGGAATGGGCGGTGATGCAGACCCATGCGGCGCTGGGCGCGCAGGCCATCGAGCAAGCCGAGCGCGATGCCGAACGCAGCATCGAATTTCTGACCTATGCCAAGGAGATCGCGCGCCATCATCATGAGCGTTGGGATGGCAGCGGCTACCCCGACCGCCTCGCGGGCGATGCGATTCCGTTGTCGGCGCGGTTGATGGCCCTGGCCGATGTCTATGACGCGCTGGCCTCGCGGCGCGTCTACAAGGCGCCGCTGCCGGTGGCGGAAGTGGCCGCCATGATCGTCGCCGAACGCGGCCGGCACCTGGACCCCGACGTGGTGGATGCCTTCGTTGCCAAGCGCGCCGAATTCGAGTCCATCGCCGCCCATTACGTCGATCACCCGTCGCAAGAGGTGATACAGACCGTCGCGCTGGACGGACCCGGCCATGAGCGCAATTAAAGGCGAGGCGCCCAGCACCGGCAAGCCAGGCGCCATCGTGCGCGTCGTCTTGTTGTACGCGGTGTTCGCGTCGTTGTGGATCTTCGGCTCCGATGGCGCTTTGAGCCTGTTCATACACGACACCCAGACCCTGGCCCAGATCAGCATGATCAAAGGCTGGGCCTTCGTCGGCGTCACGTCCTTGCTGCTTTATTTTGCGATGCGGCGCTGGATGGGCGGGGTGCCTGCCACGGAAGTGGCCGAGACCGCGCGCGACCAGACCAGTGATGCATCCGACAAGCTGCGGCTCATCCTGCCTTGGCTGCTGATCGGCGTGACGTTCACGGCCCTGGCGGCCAGCAGCATCATCGTCAGCGAGCGGCACCAGCGTGCGCGCGAAGCCGCGCGTCTCGAAGCAATTGCCGATCTGCGCGCCTCGCAAGTCGCCGACTGGTTGCGCGATCGCATGACACTGGCGCGCCTTGCGGTGTCGGCCAACGACCTGAGCGATCTTTACGCGCATTGGCGCACGCACGGCGATCGCGCGAGCATGGACCAGCTCATCGAACGCCTGGGCCGATCGCGCGCGGAAGCGGGCGCGGCCGCGGTCGTCGTGCTCGATCAAAATGGCGCCGCCGTGGGGCGCGAGATCCCGACCGCGCGCCAGGTGCTGCCGGTGTTGCGCGACACCGCCATGCGCGTGATGCAGACCGGACAGCCGGCGCATACCGGGCTGTATTTCCGCGATGGCGTCGAAATCCCGGCCCGGCTCGACATCGTCTTGCCGCTCGCACGGCCGGGCGAGTCCGCGTCTGGTGCGGCGGTGCTGCGCTTCGATCCGCGCGATTATCTCTACCCCTTGCTGCGCACCTGGCCTTTGCCGTCGGCGACGGCCGAAACCTTGTTGTGGCACCGCGATGGCGATGCGCTGGTCGCGCTCAGCGATGCGCGGCATCTGCCCGAGCCCGCCGGACACGCGCGTCTCGATTATTCCGACCCGGAAATCGCGCTCGGCCGCGTGATGCGCGGTGAAGCCCCGTTCGGCGTCGCGGTCGACGGACTCGATTACCGGCACGAACCGGTCTTGTTGGTGGCACGCAGTATCGTCGGCACCGACTGGCTGTTGGTGGCGAAGATCGATCGCGCCGAATTGCGCGCGCCTTTGTTGCGCGAGGCGATCTGGACCAGCGCCGCCACCTTCCTCGCCTTGTTCGCCGCGGCCGTCGGCGCCTACTTCCTGCGCCAGCGCGAATTGCTGCGCCACGCCGTGCGCGAGCGCAGCGAGCAGTCGGACAAGCTGCGTGCGCTGGCCTTGCTCGACAGCATTGCGGAAAGCTCGATCGACGCGATCTTCGCCAAAGACCTGCAAGGGCGCTATCTGCTGTTCAACCGCGAGGCCTGCCGCCTGACCGGCAAATCGGCCAGCGAAGTGCTCGGGCACGACGACCGCGATCTGTTCCCGCCCGACGAGGCGGCATCGATCATGGCGCATGACGCAAGTGCGATCGCCGACGGCCAGATCAGGATGTACGAGGAGCCGCTGTCGACGACCGAAGGCATTGCCGTCTTCCTCGCGACCAAGGGTCCGCTGCGCGACGCGCAAGGACGGGTGATCGGCGTGTTCGGCATCTCGCGCAACATCACCGAACGGCGCCGCGCCGAAGAAGCCTTGCGCGTGAGCGAACTGACCAACCGGACCTTGCTCGAATCGCTGGTCGAGGGCGTGTTCGTGGCCCAGGACGAAATGTTCGTGTTCGCCAACCCGGCCCTGCCCGCCATGCTGGGCTACGAGCGCGAAGAATTCACCGATCTGCCGTTTGCGCGCGTGATCGCGCCCGAATTCCTGCCGATCTGGACCGAACGGCATCGCCAGCGCCTCGGGTCGGGCCCGCAGCCGATCGCGCATTACGAAGCGCCTTTGGTACGCAAGGACGGCAAGCGCTTGTGGATCGAGTTGCGCGCGAATCGCTTCGATTATCGCGGCCGGCCCGCGGTGCTCGGCATTGCGCACGACATCACCGATCGGCGGATCGCGCAAGAGCGCTTGCGTGAAAGCGAGACCCTGCACCGTTCGATGGTGTCGGCCTTGCATGAAGGCGTCTTGTTCCTCGATGCAAATGGCCGGGTGCGCAGTTGCAATCCGGCCGCCGAACGCATGCTCGGCAAGACGCTCGAACAATTGTCGAGCAGTCTGGAAGGCTTCGCGAGCGAGCAACTCGTGCACGCGGACGGTCATCCTTACGAGCCTGCCGAATCTCCGGTGGCCAAGGTGCTGGCTGGTGAGCCGGCCCAGCGCGACGTCCTGGTCGGCCGCGTGCGTCCCGATGCGAGCGTGGCCTGGCTGAACGTCAATTGCGAGCCCTTGCGCGATGCGCAGACCGAAGCGCTCACTGGCGCGGTGGTGTCGTTTGCCGATGTGACCCAGCGCCATGTCTACGAAATGCAATTGCGCAAGCTGTCGCTCGCCGTCGAACAAAGCCCCAATGCCATCGTCATCACCGATGTGAACGGGCGCGTCGAATATGTGAACGAGGCGTTTGCACACCTGACCGGTCTGGCAGCGTGGGAAGCGATCGGCAGCGATCTGCGCGCGCGTTGCGACGAGCAGACCGAACCCGAGGTGTGCCGACAAGCGTGGGCCGCGATGGCGGCCGGCCAGACCTGGTCGGGCGAGATGCAAGGCTTGCGCACCGACGGCGCGTCGTATGTGGTGCGCGCCTTCATGTCGCCGATCCGCAGCGACGACGGCGAGATTTCGCACCTGCTCGGCATCTACGACGACATCACCGAGCGCAAGCGCATCGAGTCCGAGCTCGAGCGTCATCGCCATCATCTCGAAGAACTGGTCGCCGACCGCACGCGCCAGATCGACCTCGCGCATCGCGCGTTGACGGCGCAATCGGAACAGATCACCGACCTGTATCACAACGCGCCTTGCGGCTACCACTCGCTGGACGCGCAAGGGGTCGTCATCAGCGTCAACGACACCGAGCTGCGCATGCTCGGCTATGCGCGCGACGATCTCGTCGGCAAGAAGAAGTTCAGCGAATTGCTGACCCCCGAAAGCCAACGCCAGTTCGAGCATCATTTCCCGCGCTTCAAGGTGACGGGCACGATTGCCGATCTCGAACTCGATCTGGTCTGCAAGGACGGCAGCATCCTGCCGGTGGTGGTCAGCGCCACCGCGGTCAAGGATGCCGAGGGCAACTTCCAGCACAGCCGCTCGACGCTGTTCGACAACCGCGAGCGCCGCATCCGGCTGGCGCAGATCGCGGCGCTCAACCGCAAGCTCGAACAACGCGCCTACGAGGCCGAATCGGCGAGCCGTGCCAAGAGCGCCTTCCTGGCCAACATGAGCCACGAGATCCGCACGCCGATGAACGCGATCATCGGCCTTACGCATCTGCTGCGCCGCGACGCCCACGAACCCATCGAGCAGGAACGGCTGCGCAAGGTCTCCGACGCCGCGCATCACCTGCTGCAATTGCTCGACGACATCCTCGATCTGTCCAAGATCGAATCGGGCAAGCTGCAGATCGAACAGACCGATTTCTCGTTGCAGACGCTCGTCGATCGCGTCTGCGCGATGCTCGGCGACCGCGCGCGGCAAAAAGGCCTCGAACTCATCGTCGATACCGACCATGTGCCCGACATGCTGCTCGGTGATCCGACGCGAGTGTCGCAAGCGCTCGTGAAT
>CAXBRX010000169.1:0-7249 GCA_963977835.1 uncultured Derxia sp. | reverse complement strand
GAGAACCTCGCGGGCGTGAAGACGCTGGAGCAACTGGGCGAGCAGGACCTCGTGCGCCCGGTGGCCGCCCCGGTGGCGCCGGCCAACAACCACATCAGCGTGCTCAAGGGCAACCTGGCGCCCGAGAGCTGCCTGCTCAAGCTGTCGGGCAAGACGCTGGAGAAGGGCGAGTTCCGCGGCACCGCGAGGGTCTTCGACTCGGAGGCCGCCGCGATGGCGGCGATGATCTGCAGACGCAATGCGCCTTCGGGCAACAGCTTGAGCAAGGGCACCGCCTCGTGCTGAAGCTTGGCGCGCCCTTCGGCGGTCTCGACATCGGTCTGTTCGGCCAGATGCCGGACCAAAAAGGCCGACAAAGGCATCGCGGCCGAGACTTCGCGCTCGAAGGCCTCGGCGCCGAATTCCCGCACATAGGTATCGGGATCGTGCTCGGGCGGCAGAAACAGGAAGCTCAGCAGTTTGTCGTCGGCCGCATGCGGCAGACTGGCTTCGAGTGCGCGCCAGGCGGCCTTGCGGCCAGCGGCATCGCCATCGAAGCTGAACACGACATGGTCGGACTGGCGCAGCAGCTTGTGCACATGGGTCGCGGTGCAGGCCGTGCCCAGGGTCGCCACGGCATTGCCGAGGCCTTGCTGGGCGAGCGCCACCACGTCCATATAGCCTTCCACGACCAGCACATAACCGCGTTCGCGGATCGCCTGACGCGCCTCGAACAGACCGTACAACTCCGAGCCTTTTTGAAAGACCGGGGTTTCGGGCGAATTCAGATATTTGGGCTCGCCCGCATCGATGATGCGACCGCCGAAACCGATGCAATCGCCGCGCGCATTGCGGATCGGGAACATGATCCGGTCGCGGAATCGGTCGTAGCGTTTGTCTTCGTCGGGCTTGTGGATCACAAGGCCGGCCGACACCAACTCGGGCTGGTCGTAATCGGCGAACGCGCCTTTGAGCGCATCCCAGCGGTCGGGCGCATAACCCAGGCCGAAACGCGCCGCAATCTCGCCGGTCAGGCCACGCCGTTTGAGGTAATCGATCGCGCGCGGGCTGCCGCGCAATTGCTGCTTGTAATACGCGGCGGCCTTGGCCAGCACATCGGTCAGCGCCACCGTTTCGGCCTTGCGTTGCGCCGCCATCTGCGGCGATACGCCGTCGTCTTCCTGCGGCACCGTCATGCCCGCGCCTTGCGCCAGATCGCGCACGGCTTCGGGAAACGACAGCCCGGAAAATTCCATCAGGAAGTTGATCGCGGTGCCGTGCGCGCCGCAGCCGAAGCAGTGATAGAACTGCTTGGTCGGGCTGACCGTGAAACTCGGCGATTTTTCGCCGTGGAAGGGGCACAGGCCGAGCAGATTCGCCCCGCCTTTGCGCAATTGGACGTACCGGCCCACCACGTCGACGATGTCGACGCGATTGAGCAGATCGGTAATGAAGTGCTGTGGAATCACGCGCTGCGACAACCCAAGAACGAAAGGCCCGAAGAATTATCGCAACGCGAACGCGCGCTGTCTTGCGCGCATGCCACCGCGGCGCGCCTTACTTGGCGAGCGCGGCCTTGACGAGCCCCGACACCGCCGTCATGTCGGTCTTGCCCGCGAGCTTGGTCTTGAGCACGCCCATGACCTTGCCCATGTCCTGCGGGCCTTGCGCACCGACCGCCGCGACCGCGGCCGCGACTTCCTGCGCAACCTCTTCGGCCGACAATTGCTGGGGCATATAGGCGCTCAGGACCGCGATCTCGCCGCGTTCCTTGTCGGCCAGATCGGGGCGATTGCCGGCTTCGAACTGGGTGATCGAATCCTTGCGCTGCTTGATCATCTTGTCGACGATCGCGGTGATCTGCGCGTCGGTCAATTCGATGCGCTCATCGACTTCCTTGCGCTTCATCTCGGCCGTCAGCAGACGGATCGCATCGCGCTTACCGGCATCACCGGCGCGCATCGCGGCTTTCAGATCATCGTTGATTTGTACTTTCAGGCTCACGATAAACCTCCGAAAAACAAAAACCCGCGCTGGATCGATCCAACGCGGGCCATGCGTACTGGCAAAGCAGAACCGGCGCGCAAACCCCGCGCCATGAACGGGCTCAGTACAGCTTCTTGGGCAGCATTTGGCTGCGCAGGCGCTTGTAATGGCGCTTCACGGCAGCAGCGAGCTTGCGCTTGCGCTCGGCGGTGGGCTTCTCGTAGAACTCGCGCGAACGAAGTTCGGTCAGCAGACCGGTCTTTTCGATCGTGCGCTTGAAGCGACGCAGCGCAACTTCAAACGGCTCGTTTTCTTTGACTTTGACGGTGGGCATTGACTCGTCGTCCTTCCGAACTGCCCGCGAACGCGCGTCAAACGCACTCCGGGCATACACATGGATTTAGCAAGCTTTTGATTCTACTCAGAGTTGGGGTCTCTGGTCAAGCCAGATCCCGGGCGGGTTCAGACGGCCTGCCCCGCCGCCCACCCGCTCGCCCAGGCCCATTGGAAGTTGTAGCCGCCCAGCCAGCCGGTCACATCGACGACCTCGCCAACGAAATGCAGGCCCGGAACCCGGCGCGCTTCCAGCGTCGATTGCGACAATTCCCGGGTGTCGATGCCGCCGCGCATGGCTTCGGCCTTGCGGTAACCCTCCGAGCCGTCGGGTTGGATGCGCCAGGCCTGCATGGACGCCGCCAGGGCGACCAGCGTGCGGTCGGGCAGATCGGCCAGCCGGCGTTGGCCGTCGAGGGCTTGCTGGGCGAGCCAGCATTCGACCAGGCGCCGCGGAAATTGTTGGGCCAGAAAGCTTTGTACCGTCTGGCGCCCGCCTTGTTTGGCGGCGATCAATTGCTGTTCGAGCGCCACACCGGGGGCCAGATCGATGACGATCGCCTCGCCCGGCTGCCAGAAGCTCGAAATCTGCAGCACCGCCGGCCCCGACAAACCGCGATGGGTGAACAACAAATCTTCGCGGAAATGCGCGTCGCCGCAGGCGATGTCGACTTCGAGCGAAATGCCGGCCAGGGCTGCATACGGCGCCCAGGTGGCGGCGGCGAAGGTCAAAGGCACCAGCGCCGGCCGCGGTTCGACCACGGCCAGCCCGAATTGGCGCGCGAGCCGCAAGCCGAAGTCGCTGGCGCCGATCTTGGGCACGGAGAGGCCGCCGGTGGCCACCACTACACGCGTCGCCAACAACGGGCCGGCCTCGGTACTCAAGACGAAACCGCCGTCGGCGCGCTCGACCGTGTTCACCTTGCAAGGCATGCGCCATTGCACGCCGCCGGCTTCGCATTCGGCGCGCAGCATGTCGATGATCTGCTCGCTCGACGCATCGCAGAACAATTGGCCTTTGTGCTTTTCATGAAACGCAATGCCATGGCGCCGCACCAGCGCGATGAAGTCTTGCGCCGAATACCGCGACAACGCCGAACGGCAGAAATGCGGATTGGCCGAAATGTAGTTTTCCGGCCCCACCTGCAGATTGGTGAAGTTGCAACGCCCGCCCCCGGAAATGCGGATCTTTTCCGCCAGCCGCTGCGCGTGATCAAGCAAGACCACACGCCGCCCTCGCTGGCCGGCCACCGAGGCGCACATCATTCCGGCTGCACCCGCGCCGATCACCGCCACATCGCATCGCTCCATGCGGCGATTGTACGGGGCGCGTACTAGACTCTCGTCAGTACCGAACAAGGAACGCCATGCGACTCACCTTTCATGGCGCGGCCGGCGAAGTCACCGGCTCGTGCCTGTTGGTCGAAACCGACGCCTGCCGCTTCATCATCGATTGCGGCATGTTCCAGGGCTCGCGCGAAGCGGACGAAAAGAACCGCGCCGCGTATGCGCGCGATCTGGGCCGACTCGATTTCGTGCTGCTCACCCATGCGCATCTCGATCATTGCGGCTTGCTGCCGCGCTTCGCGCGCGAACGCCACCCGCCCACGATCTATTGCACCCGCCCGACCGCCGATCTGGTGCCGGTCATGCTCAAGGACAGCGCCCACATCCAGGAGCGCAATCATGACAACGGGCAACGCAATGGCCACGACCGCAATGGGCATGACCGCAACGGCCACCATCGCCGCCATGACGACGACGATGAACCGTTGTACACGATGGACGATGTCGAACGGCTGCGCGTCGCGCTGTGCGGCGTGCCTTACGACGTGTCGTTTCGTCCGCATCCGAGTGTGCAGGTGTGCTTTCGCAGCGCCGGGCACATCGTCGGCGCGGCCATTGCGGAAATCGACCTCGACGAGGGCGGCCGCACGCGTCGCCTGGTCGTCTCGGGCGACATCGGCGAAGCCTCGCCGCTGCTGGTGCGCGACCGCGCCGACATCGCCCAGGCCGATGTGCTGGTGGTCGAATCGACCTACGGCGATCGCAACCACCGTCCGCTCACCGAGACCGAAGACGAGTTGGTCGAGGTGCTGCGCGAGGTCTTGCACGAACGCCATGGCAATGTGATCGTGCCGGCCTTCGCGCTCGGGCGTACCCAGGAATTCCTGTTGCTCTTGCACCGGCTCGCCAATGAAGGCCGCATCGATGTGCGCCAGGTCTTCGTCGATTCGCCGCTGGCGCGCAGCGCGAGCGAAGTCACGTTCGCGCATCTCGAAGCCCTCGACGATGCGGCGCGCAATTTCGTCGAGGCCGAACGCCGGCACAAGCTGCCGTTTGCGCTGCGCTACACCGAAAGCCCCGAAGACTCGATGTTCCTCAATTCGATCAGAAGCGGCGCCGTCATCATCGCGGCCAGCGGCATGTGCGATGCCGGCCGCATCCGCCATCATCTGCGCCACAACCTCGGCCGGCGCGAATGCGGCATTTTGTTCACCGGCTATCAGGCCAGCGGCACCCTGGGCCGCCGGCTCGTCGATGGCGTGCGTTCGGTGCATTTGTTCGGAGAAGACATCGCCGTGCGCGCAAGCCTCCATACGCTCGGCGGATTGTCGGCGCACGCGGGCCAGGACGCGCTCATGGGCTGGTTGCGCGGTTTCAAGCATGCGCCGGCGCACGCCTTCATCGCCCACGGAGAACCCGCCGCCGCGCAGGCGTTCGAAGCGCGCATCCGCGCCGATCTGCATTGGGCGCCGCGCATCGCCGTGGCGGAAACGCCCTATGAACTCTGAGCGCGCTGCCACGGCACGCACCACGTCCTAGTCTTGTTCCACCCATGAGCACACCCACCGACACCCTGCCCGCCCCCATTCCCTTGTCGCGCCTCGCGGTACGCCGCATCGGCATCGACACCTGGCGCGAGAACGTCGCCTTCATGCACCGCAACTGCCCCTTGTACCGGGCCGAAGGTTTTCAGGTTTTGTCCAAGGTCGAGGTGCGCGCCAACGGCCGCGCCATTCTTGCGACCATCAATGTCGTCGACGACGAACGCATCGTCGCTGCGTGCGACCTCGGGTTGTCGGAAGACGCGTTCGCCGAACTCGGCGTCGAAGACGGCCATACCGTCACGGTCACGCACGCCGAACCGCCGCCCTCCATCCCTGCCTTGCATCGCAAGATGAACGGCGAACGGCTCGACCATGACGACTTCGCGGCGATCGTGCGCGACATCGCCGCGCACCGTTATTCCAAGATCGAATTGACGGCCTTCGTGGTCGCGTGCAGCCAGGGCGACCTCGACCGCGAAGAAGTCTTCTTCCTGACCGATGCCATGGTCGCTTCGGGCCGCAAACTCGATTGGCATGAACAACCGGTGGTCGACAAGCATTGCATCGGCGGCCTGCCGGGCAACCGCACCTCGATGCTGATCGTGCCCATCGTCGCGGCCCACGGCATGCTCTGCCCCAAGACCTCGTCGCGCGCGATCACTTCGCCTGCGGGCACGGCCGACACCATGGAAGTGCTGGCCAAGGTCGAATTGCCGTTCGCCCAGCTCGAAGACATCGTGCGCACCCACCGCGGCTGCCTGGCCTGGGGCGGCACGGCCGAGCTTTCGCCGGCCGACGATGTGCTGATCTCGGTCGAGCGGCCGTTGTCGATCGATTCTCCGGGACAGATGATCGCGTCCATTTTGTCCAAGAAGATCGCGGCCGGATCGACCCATCTGGTGCTCGACATTCCGATCGGGCCGACCGCCAAGGTGCGCACCATGCCCGATGCGCAACGGCTCAAGAAATTGTTCGAATATTCGGCCGCGCGCCTGCATCTCGCGCTCGATGTCGTCATCACCGATGGCCGCCAGCCGATCGGCAATGGCGTCGGGCCGGTGCTCGAAGCACGCGATGTGATGCGGGTGCTCGAGAACGATCCGCGCGCGCCCAACGATCTGCGCCAGAAGGCCTTGCATCTGGCCGGGCGCGTCATCGAATTCGATCCCGATGTGCGCGGCGGCGATGGTTTTGCGATCGCGCGCGACATCCTCGAATCGGGCCGGGCGCTGGCCAAGATGAATGCGCTCATCGACGCCCAGGGCCGCCGCCCTTTCGATCACAACGCGCCGCCGCTCGGGCGCCTGACGGTCGACATCCCGGCGCTCGCCGACGGCGTCGTGACCGGCATCGACAACCTGCAGATTGCCCAGGTGGCCCGCCTGGCGGGCGCGCCCAAGATCCGCGGCGCGGGTGTCGATCTGTTCCGCAAGCTCGGCGATCCGGTGCGGACAGGCGAAACGCTGTACCGCATCTATGCCGAGTTTCCGGCCGACCTCGAATTTGCGCGCCAGGCCGCGGTACAGGCCAGCGCCTATACCATCGGCACCCACGCGCCCACTTTGACCGCTTTCGTCGAGCGCTGAAACTAGCCCCTCACGCCTTCCACATGCCGAACACCCTGACCCTGCTCGCCTTCGACGACGAACGTGCCGCGGCCGAACGCCTGGCCGCCGCGTGCAACGCCACCCTCGCCGTCATCGAGCGCCACCGTTTTCCCGATGGCGAACTCAAACTGCGCCTGCCGGCGTCGGTGCCCGCGCGCGCCGTGATGCTGCGCTCGCTCGACCGGCCCAACGACAAGCTGGTGGAATTGCTGCTTGCGGCGCGCACCGCACGCCAATTGGGCGCGCGCCATCTGACCCTGGTCGCGCCTTATTTGGCCTACATGCGCCAGGACATCGCCTTCCATCCGGGCGAAGCGGTCAGCCAGCGCATCGTCGGCGGCTTTCTGGCCGACTTGTTCGACGCGGTGATCACCGTCGATCCGCATCTGCATCGCGTCGCCACGCTGGGCGAAGCCGTGCCGGCGCGCGCGGCGATCGCGCTGTCGGCCGCGCCTTTGCTCGGCGAACTCGCGGCCGCGCATTGCTCGCGTCCGATCCTGGTCGCGCCCGATG